>CAZUPK010000082.1:0-5622 GCA_964622255.1 uncultured Campylobacterales bacterium | reverse complement strand
TGCTTATGATTATTGTCTTTTAGCATCACATACTTTCAATCTCCTTGATGCTAGAAAGGCAGTATCAGTTACAAACAGACAAAACTACATCCTAAAGGTAAGAGAACTTGCAAAAGGGTGTGCCAAAACTTACAAAGAGGTGATATGTGAAAATAGCTGATATTTATGGGGTATTAGATGAGATAGCCCCTTTTGAACTGGCTGAGAGTTGGGATAACTCTGGGCTTTTGATAGGTTCTATGGATGATAGGTTTGACAAAGTATATCTTAGTGTAGATATAGATTCAGATTTATCTGACAGTTTGGAGAAAAACTCTTTGGTCATACTTCATCATCCACTCATCTTTGATGGCTTAAAAACTTTAAATCATCAAAGATTTCCATCAAATATCATCTATAAATTGATAAAAAAAGATATAAAACTTATTGCTATGCATACAAATGCAGATAAAACCTTTTTAAATAGATACTTAGTAAATGATGTTTTAGGTTATAGTATCATCTCTTGTAAAGACTATGAGTGCTATTTCGAGCCGAATAAACCATTTGATGAGTTTGCTTTAGAAGTTGCAAAAAAGTTGGATATAGAGTTTTTAAGAGTGGTTAAAACAAAAAAGTTTGTAAAAAGAGCCTCACTTTGCAGTGGAGCAGGGGGAAGTTTACTAAACTATATAAATGCTGATTGTTTTTTAACAGGGGATATAAAGTATCACACTGCGATAGAAGCAAAAGAAAATAATATATCCCTAATCGACATAGAACACTACCAAAGTGAGGCACTTTTCCCACAAGCTTTAAAAAATCTGTTGGAAAATAAAGGTATAAATGCTATAATCGCCAATTCTAGCAATCCATTTACAACTATCAAAGGAAAATAGATGAACAAATATTTAGAGCAACTAATAAGTTTACAAAAACTTGATATAGAGATAGACTCGTTTGAGCCAAAAGTTAATGCTATAAGAGAGGAGTTGGATTATATTTTAAACAAGCAAAAAGAGATAGAAAAAAATATCTCAAACTTAACAGAAGAGATGACAGATATAGAGCTTAAAAAGAGAAAAAACGAGCTTCATTTAGAAGAGTTATTTGAAAAGTTAAAAGAGATATCTTTGAAATCAGCTCAAATTAAGACAGACAAAGAGATAAAAGCTCTACAACTTGAAGAGGATATAGCAAAAGAGCAAATAGAATTTGCTAATGAGGAGATAGAGAGATTTGAGTCGTTAAAAAAACAAAGAGAGAGTGAGATAGATGGACTTAAAACTAAGTTAGAAGAGCTAAAAGCATCAACGGTTAAAATAGAAGAAAAAACTAACAAAGAACTTTTAGAGCTTGAAAAACAAAAACACGAAATTTATGCAAAAAAACAAGAGTTACTATCACAGATGACTCAAAATATTATCATTTTCTATGAAAAGATAAGAAGATGGGCAGGAAATACGACAGTAGTTGCCATAAAAAAACAGGCATGTTATGGATGCTATATGAGACTAAATGATCACACTTATGCAGAGGTTATCAAAGGTGAAGAGATAACAACTTGTCCTCACTGTGGAAGAATACTTTACCTAGAAAGACAAGAGCAGTTCCAAGAAGCTTAGATGCTTTTTAGCTCTTTTTACTATTTAATAGCCTTTCTTTTGTGGCTACTGTTTATCCCCTATTTGCTTTGTAAATCAAGAACAAAAAGGTATAAAAACTCTGTTTTGGCTAGATTTTTTTTAAAAAACAATCCTCACTTTGAAAAAGAACTCATTCATTTCCATGCATGTTCTCTTGGCGAAGTTAAAGCATTAAAACCTATCATAGAGAAGTTGGATGAAGATGTAAATATAACCACAACAACAAATACAGGCTTTGAAGAGGCAAAAAAGTTGTGTAAGTCTCCTAAGTTTTTACCCTTTGAGATATTTTTACCATTTTGGTATAAAAAGCAGAAAATTTTAGTTGTTTTAGAAGCAGAACTTTGGTATATGCTCTTTTTAGTCGCAAAGAGGAAGAATACAAAAACTATCCTTTTAAATGCAAGGATGAGTGATAAAAGTTATAAAAATTACAAAAGATTTAAATTTTTTTATAAAAAAATATTTGCTCTTATAGATATGGTTTTTGCTCAAACAGATAAAGATAAAAAAAGACTCATAGAACTTGGTGCAAAAAATGTAAAAGTTACCGGAAATATAAAAGTCTTTCAAAATATCAAAAAAACTAAGAAGTTACAAAAAACCAAAAAGCCTTTACTAACCATAGCAAGTTCTCATAAAAATGAAGAGAAACTACTTTTAAAAAACTTAGAGTTAGAGAACTTTCAGGTAGCAGTGGTCCCAAGACATCCTGAAAGATTTGAAAAAGTATATAAGTTTTTAAATGAGTTTTGTCAAAAAAGAGGCTTAACACTTTCAAGATATTCTATCTCAAAAAACTTTGAAAGTGATATAACTCTGGTTGATATTATAGGAGAACTTATAAATATATATGCCATAAGTGATACGGTTTTACTTGCAGGAAGTTTTGTTGATGGCATTGGAGGACACAATCCTTTGGAACCTGCATATTTTGGATGCAAAATAGTAAGTGGAAACTACATCTTTAACCAAAAAGCTCTATATAAAGTAGTGCAAAATATAGAGATTTGCAAAGATATAAAAAAGTTAAATTTACATATAAAAAATGCAAAACGAAGCTATTATAATAAAGAGATTGATTTTAAACCCATACTCAATCTCTTAAAAAAATATGACATAAACACAACTTATACCGGTTACCGGTTTTCAAGCATAGTTTAGTATAGAACTTTCTAAACTATACCATTTATCCACCGGATAATTTGAGGTGTTGATAAAGCTCCACTTACTCTACCAACTTCAACTCCACCTTTAAAAACTATCATAGTCGGTATCCCTCTTATACCATAAGATTGTGAAAGAGCAGGGAAGTCTTGAGTGTTTACTTTGGCAAACCTCACCTTTAAGGAAAACTCTCTACTTGCTTCTTTAAAACTTGGTGCCATCATAACACACGGTCCACACCACGGAGCCCAAAAGTCCACTACTACCGGTATAGTATTGCTTTGTAAAAATTTTTGATAATTTTCAGGATTTAATTCAATCGGTGAGTTATCCAGCAAATTGGCATTACACTTTCCACAAGTTGCTCTGTTTATCTCTTTGTTATCTGGAAGTCTGTTAATTGCAAAACATTTTGGACAAACTATATTCATTAACCTCTCCTACAATAAATTTGCTATAACTGCATATGAAGAGATAAGCAAGATGATTATATTTTATTTAGATCAATGATAAAACTCTTAAAATTTTATCAAATCTATAAAAGCAAGATTGCTTATCTATTCATATGTAAAATAACTTGTAGAGGTATTTGTTATATATCAACAATATGGTGGTTGCATTAGCAAACTTCCCTTGAATGGGTATTATACTTCTTTGCTATCAAACACTTCACCTCAAAATCTTTATAGGGTTTTTTTATATAACCACAGCTTTTTATTCTAACATCTTTAAATCCCAAAGTAGCTATTTTTTTTCTTAAATCCTCAAAGTAAAATCCAAAATGAAAAACCCCCTCATTTGAACTATGAAAGGTTCCATCTTCTTTAGATAAATCAGCTATAGCTATAAATCCTCCACTCTTTAAATCATAATAAAATTTTTTAAAAAGAACATCAATATCTTTAATATGATGAATTGTCATAGATGAAACTATACCATCAAATTTCTTATTTAGCTCATCTTTAGTATAGTCTATAAGCAAAACATCCTTTTTACAAGGAAAATCCTTTTTTAAAAACTCATCTATCATCCCTTTTGAGTTATCAACTGCTGTTATCCACCCTACACTGTCACTTAAAAAACCACTCAAAAGCCCTGTTCCCGCACCAAAATCCATAATATGCATATCTTTTTTTAAAACAATATTTTCTTTTATCACCTTTGCTATATTTTTAGCATTTATGACTCTTCTATCAAGTTTATCCCACTCTTTAGCTTCATTGTTAAACCTCTCTATCATCAAAAAACTCCCTAAAATCTTTTTTTCCTATGAAGATATCTACTAACTGAGTAATAAAGCTTTGCAAACTTTACATATTCTAAAAACCCATCTTTTTCTATTGTTACATCACAAATTGTTACATCACAAACTCGTGAACTACCCAATTGCCAAAGGCGATTAGGCTTCCTACCCTGATAATGCCCACGAGGATTAGACTTGGTTACCGACTTATTCCTCATACGAGAAGGATTTTACAGAGTTTGAAACTCCAATCACATCCACTCTACAACTCTTTTTAATCCTTTTTTCTTCTCCCATTTTAGCTTTTTAAGCTCTGGTTCATCTAAAAACTCATCGCTATATCCAACACAAAGATAGGCTATAAGCTTATACTCTTTTGAAACTCCAACTATCTTTTTTATTTTTTTAGGATTTAGGATACTAACCCATCCTATACCGATATTTAGACTCCTTGCCATAAGCCACATATTTTGCACAGCACACACTACACTATACTCACCCATCTTTTTTTGGCTTGTTTGTCCAAGTATCTTTTTGCTTTGTTTTTTATAAAAAACAGCTATATTTAGAGGAGACTCTAAGATACCTTCAAGTTTTAGTTTCGTATAAAGAGGATTTTTAAAGTATTTTTTACTCTTTTTAAACTCTTTTTTAAAGTTTTTATATATCTTTTTTCTTTTTCTTTTTGACTTTATAACAACAAACTTCCACGGTTGAGAGTAGCCGACTGAGGGAGCGTGAAGTCCTGCCCTTAAAATCATTTTTATCTTTTTTTTACTTATATTTTTATCTAAAAAATGATTTCCTCTAACATCTCTTCGATACTTTATAACTGAATATAAAAGTTTTGCATCAAAGCTATTGTAAGTCATTTATATCCTTTTGAGATTTGAAAATTTCAAAAAAGCTAAATAGATTTCCCAGTAAAAAAAATAAATAGGAAAAAGCCTATCTGTGCGAAATAATAGCAAAAAAGCGGTTAATGAAGATTAAATCAGAAATAATATGAAACTTGACACTATTTTTTTGGGTAGGGAGAGATTATGTAAAAAATTTTTCACCTCACTCTAATCTCTATGCCAAACTTTACTTCATAAACCTCATCACAAAAACTTGCTACAACCTGCCCCACTTTTCCTGTTAGATCCACAAACTTTCTGCTAAACTTTTGCATAGGAATAACTCCACTTCCTACATCATTTAGGACAAATATGATATTTGCTTTTGAATTTTTTAAAAACTCAAGCTCTCTAAAGAGAGTCTCCTCTTCATCTATCAAGTTTAGTATCCACATAGAAAGACAATCGATAAGATATGTTTTATCATCTTCTAAAAATGTCAAATCTCTTGGTGACTCTATCGTTTCAAACTTATCTTTTCGCTGAGTTTGGTGAGTCTTTATCCTCTGTTGCATCTCTTCATCGCTAAAACTTTTATCATAAGTTGCAACATATATCGGCTTTTTAGATAGATTTAAAGCTTTTTGCTCCGCCTTTAAACTTTTACCACTCTTTTGTCCGCCAAAGTAGAGTATCTTCATAATAAAAAGCTTTCTACCTCTTTTGTTATAGACTCTTTTGTTAGGGA
>CAZUPK010000081.1:0-19043 GCA_964622255.1 uncultured Campylobacterales bacterium | reverse complement strand
CCAAAAACCAATCCCATCAATAAAACTATCTTAAAAACCAAATTACTTAATTTCATACTCCGAGTCCTTTATTTTTTAGTAACTTTATTATATCAGAAGTTTATTATACCAGATTTCAAACACCAAAACCAGGTTCAGTTTTTGGGAACCAGCATAATATGTCCATTTGTTATAGGATTAAAAATCCCTGGATATAGTGCTTTTTTCATATATTACTCCCACCTTTTAAACAAATCATTTTCTATCCCTAAAAGATCAAACCACTTTCCTATCAAAAAATTTTCCATATCCTCTAAAGTTTGCTGTTTTGAGTAGTATCCTAAAACCGGTGGAGCTATGATAACTCCTAAGTTTGAGAGTTTTAGCATATTTTCTAAAGATATGGATGAAAATGGCATCTCCCTTGGAGCTAAGATAAGCTTTCTTCTCTCTTTTATCATAACTGATGCTGTTCTTGTTAAAAGGTTGTCTGCTATTCCGCACGAGATTTTAGCTAAGGTGTTCATACTTGTAGGAATGATTATCATAGCATCACACTTAAAACTTCCTGATGCTATACTTGCCGAAATATCGGAGTTTTCAAACTCCTTTATCCCCTCTTCTTTTTCAAAAACAACTTTTGCAGATTTACTTTGAACTATAAAAACTTCTATGCTTTTTGGTAAAAGTTCTACAAATCTTTTAGCTAACTTTGCACCACTTGCACCACTTATACCAACTATCAACCTCACTTTGTCTCTACCAATCCACTTAAAACAACCTTTTAAACTTATAGCCCTTAGGGATAGTGCTATTTGCTTTGATGGTTATCTTCTGCACATTCACATTTGGATAGTAACTAACAAACTTTTTATATATATAGTCTTCCAATCTATCCTCTGATTTAAAGGCAAAAAAATTCAAAACAAATGATAAGGTGATTAAAACTATTTTCATATTCATAGAGGTATAATAGCGAAAAATGTCAAATAAAAAAATAACATCAGATAGCTGGTTATAAAAGGTTTAGTAATGAAAAAAGCTGTTTGCATCATAAGTGGAGGTATGGATAGTGCCTTAAGTAGTTATATAGCAAAGTATGAAGATGGTTATGAGATAGTTGCTGTTCACTTTAACTATGGACAAAAAACTGAAAAAAAAGAGTTAGAGTGTTTTGAAAAGATATCCAAAAGCTTAAATGCTATAAAAAATATTGTTTTAGATCTGCATTTTATAAAAGATATAGGTGGTTCAGCTCTTACTGATGATACTATAGATGTTCCAAAGGATGGGATAAAACCGGGAGTTCCCATAACTTATGTTCCTTTTCGTAACGGTATATTTTTATCCATAGCAGGAGCTGTTGCCGAAAGAGAGAAGGCCAAAGCTATATATATCGGTGTAGTTGAGGAGGATAGTAGCGGTTATCCAGACTGTAGCGAGAGTTTTATAAAAAGGATGCAAAATGCTATAAATCAAGGAACAAAACCGGAAACTAAGATAAAGTTAAAAACTCCGCTTATTCATTTACAAAAAGAGGATATAGTAACATATGCAAAAAGATTAAATGTTCCGCTAAGCGATACTTGGAGTTGTTATGAGAGTGGAAGTGAGGCTTGTGGAGTTTGTGATAGTTGCAGGTTAAGGCTAAAAGGCTTTGAAAAAGCGAAACTAAGAGATGAGATAAGGTATAGATATGGATAAGATACTATTTTGTATAGATGAATATATAAGAGATCTTGAAAAGAAAGTTTTTAAACTTTTGGAAGATACCTCTATGCCACTAACTATAAAAAACCAAAATATGGAGCCTTTAGCTGATCAAAAAAAAGTTTTACTAGAAACAAAAAGAAAACTAAAAGAGATAAAAAATAAAAACTATGTAGCAGAATGTAAAATGTATAAAAAAGGATAGTTATGACTAAACAAGAAAAACTTAAAGAAATGTTTACTCTCCAGCAGAAGTTAAATGATGAGACAAATGGAGAGGGTTGGGAAAACGGTTATACAAAACAGGGAAAACTTATAAATTGGCGAAGATGTATCTATATGGAGTTAGCAGAACTCATAGATAGTTTTAACTGGAAACATTGGAAAGCTATAGACATAAAACCCAATTGGGACAATATTAAGATAGAGGTTGTGGATATTTGGCACTTTGTTATGAGTCAGGGACTAGAAGAGTATAAAGTAGCAAATAAAGGCAACATAGACAATATAGTTAGATATGTTATGGAAAGTGGCCATTTTAACCACTTTGTAAATGAACCTGCTCCTCATCCCGAAAAAGATATCTATATCACCATAAATACTATAGAACACTTTATAAAAAATGCACTTGATGGTAATGACTTTAGCAAACTTATAGATGATTTTTTTGAAGTTGCTTTGCTTTGTGGAGTAAATCTAAACATACTTTTTAAATACTATCTAGGAAAAAATGTTTTAAATAAATTTCGTCAAGATCACGGATATAAAGAGGGAATATATATGAAAACTTGGAACGGCAAAGAGGATAATGAAGTAATGTTTCAAATCATAGAATCAAAACCTCTTACAGCAAATACACTATACAGTGAGTTAAAGGAAGTCTATGACAACCTTAGTTAAAGATGTGATAAAAAAATCTCTAAATGACTTTTTCAGTGCAAAGTTTTTAACACTCTCTATCGCTCCTATACTCATAGTTTTTTCTGTAGTATTTGGAGTATATTTTGTTACCGACTTTGACTTTGTCTCTTTATGTATTATAAACAACTCTTCATCCTGGTTTCACTGGATAGTCTCAATACCCGGAGTTTCTTGGCTTATAAATGCATTTTTATACATACTCATCTGGGGACTTTTGATAGTTGTAAGTGTTGCTTTATCCGTCATAGTTGTGGGATTTTTCACTCCAAAAATAGTAAAAGAGGTGCAAAAAAAACACTATCTAGATATAAAGCTATCTGATGAATTTACACTTGTAAAAACTTTACCATATTATATAAAAATACTTTTCATATTTATAACACTCCTTATTTTGACTATGCCTTTGGCTATTTTACCGGGAATAAATCTTACGATACTTTATCTGCCATTTTACTACCTTTTTCACAACTTTTTAATTTTAGATGTAGGAAGTAATATCGTAAATCCAAAGGAGTTTAAAGAAATAATAAAAGCTAATAAGGCACTGTTTAGAAGCACAACTTTAACACTATATCTTATTTCCTTGATACCATTTTCAGGAATACTTTTACAAGTCTTTTTTGTAATAGTTACAGCACACGAATTTTTTATGAAAAAAAAGCTATGTTAAAATATAACTCATATCTATAAATTTATCAATAGAATAATTTTTCATAAACATTACTAGGTAGTAGAGTATATAGATTTGAAAAAACTTTTAAATCTACCTTTATCTTCAAAACTTTTAAATCCACCTAGTGGTATAAAATAATGCTTTAACCCTTTTATGAGTAAAAAACCCTTTTCAAGTTCATCTACCGTATCCATATCTTCCCACTTCCAAAAATGATTTTCAATCTCAATACCATCTTTAGTAGCTTGTAAAGCTATCTCTTTATCCCTTAAAGGATCTTTTTCAAAATTCGCCAAAGCTCTTCTTTTAGCTACATATTTCTTGCCATAAAACCAATATATAAGCATAATAGTAGAAAAAATCAACAACCCAAAAGAACTCTTTTTTAAAGCTGCTACCACACCAAACTGTGCCATAGCTATCAATATCCACCCAACAAGCCTTCTAGGGCTATTTTTATACTCATCACTATAAATAGCATCAAATGAGTCTAGTATAGTATCTCTATCCCATTTAAAACTGATATCCACACTACTACTAGTTTCTGACATGATCTTCACACTCTTCTATGATCAAATCCTCTTTTTTTATACAGCCTCTTTCTTCAAGTTTTGATAACTTTTCTAAAGTCTCTTCATATATCTTTTCAAAAGCTTCTTTATTTACTGCAAATTTCTTTCTCTCTTTATTAGCATATTTCCAAGCTGCAACTATAGAAAGAGCAAAAAAACTATATATATACCACTGTAAATCTTTAAGATTTAGTAAAACTATAAAATATTGAACAGAAAAGAGGACAAAAAATTCAACAGAAAATATTATAACCAAAGTAGAACTTTGCTCAAAATCAAGTGTATAAGGCTCCAAATCTCTCAAAAGTTTTAAATTTTCATTTATCTCTTTGGCCCCTTTTTTACAATCTTCATCTAAACTATCTATATCAATATCCCTTATATGTATATTGCTAAGATTATACTCTACATTTAACTGTTTATACTCTTCTAAAATCTCCGGATGAGTTTTCAAAACTTCTACTATCTCATCTTCTGTTACTTTTGTTTTACCAACTATTTTTTGAACATCTTCTAAGATTAAGTTATAAAGCCCTATATCTTTTATCTCTAAAGCAACTCTTTTTAAATATATCACTGAAAAACCTTTTTATTATAAAATTTAAACTATATAAATAACTATAACAAAACAGCAATAATTATTTAGATAATTTAAATGAAAGTAAATCACAGTGGCAAAAGCCACTGCAAAATTTTAGCTTAAAAGACTAAGCTTTAGCTCCTTCTGGCTCTATACCATATGAAGCTGTTGGATCTTGTGCAGGTAAAAAGATACCAATAAGTCCTTTTACACCCACTGACATAACGATATTTAGTAAAAATATAACCCAAGCCACAACCATCATAGTTGCACAAATCGCAGCAATCACCATATCTGTATGGAATTCGCCATTTACATATAAGTGTCTTCTTAACATACCATCAAGTCCAGCCATACCCATAAATGCACCCATACCGATACCACCTATTAAGTGTAACCAGTAGTGGATATTTGACATTTTTGAAGAATATAGTTTTGTATTGTTGGTTACTATTGGCCATAAAACATATACAGCACTATAAAGTGTCATATATAAACCAACAAGTAGTGCAACATGAACATGAGCTCCGATAATCCATTGAGTATTGTGTAAAACCCTATTCATACCCATATCTGCTTGGATAATAGCCGCTGGAACCGCAAGTCCAAAACCAACTAATCCACCAAGAAGATATTTTAACTCCATAGTCATTTTTAATGGTCTAGCTTTCCATAATGTAACTAAAGTAATAAATAGTGCCAAACCTTGAGTTAGAAGCTCAAATGCTGTAACCATCTCACCTGAGATAAGTTTCATCATCTCCGGTTGTGCTTGATCTGCAAGTAAGTGGTGAGACCAAACCATCCAAGAAACTAAAAGCTCTAACATCAATGCAGCTCTAGCTACATTTTCCATAAATAGTTTTTGACCAGTTATCAAAGTAGCTAACAAATACCAAGAACCTGCAACATAGATAAGCACAAGACCATCAGCAACAAGGTCAAGCCCCCACCAGAAGTAGTTTTTATAAAGTAAAGTATCTATAGATGCTACATTTAAAGGATTTCCAGATGCATCAAAGATAAGATATACAAGAACTAATACACCTGCACTTAAAATAACTAAAGCATCTAAGAAAGTATCAACTGTTCCCCTAAAGATAGCAACAACCGGAAGTGCTAAAGCTGGTTCTTTTGAATATGGTGGTTTACCTGTTAGCTTGTGCCATAGGTTTAACATACCATCTATACCAAAACCAGAAATCAAAAGCTCTTTTGTAGTTTTATCTTTATGAACTCCTACTCTTTGGAAAATAGTTGCATAGATGTTGTAGATAAAGCCTAAAGTTCCTATCATAATCAAAGCAGCGCCGATTATAAACACAATACCACCAACAACCTTAAACTGCTCAACATCAGCAGGAAGTGGCCAATAAAGAGTATATAATGGAGCATATTGCCAAACAAAAGCAGCTATCCAAGATAAAGCTGTTCCAACTGTTATCAAAATCCATACCGCATTTGCCAACTTGATGCTATAAAGTGGTTTTTTTGTCAAAAATGGCACCAAAAACATAAAAGCCGCAAAAACTAACTGGTATGTTGAACCAAAAATACCAACTATCGGATGCACCGTCATAATAGAAAAATAGTGTGCTGCATGTTGAAACATCTCCGGAAGTGGACTTGAAGGCCCAGTTAGAGACATCCTCATAATGGTTCCCTCTATTGCTGCCAAACCATAAAATAAAAAGCTCATTACAACTGCACGAAGTGTTACCTTTTGCAATGCATTTAATTTTGTATGATCAAAATTTGTTCCGCTTATTAAACTCATTTACTACCTCCTTTACAACCTTCTACAATAACAGCATCCTTAACAAACATAAGGTCTTTTTTACCGTCGTGACTATACTGCTCTGGTCCTGAATACTCTGTAGAAGTTACATCAAAAGTCCCACACTCTTTAAAGGTCCATACCAAGTCATTTTTACTAGCTGGGTTTACTTGCATCTGGGTTACAAGTGAACCATCTTTTCTAAAAATACCAAAACCATACATCAAATCTTTACTAGCAACATCAAAAAGCACTCTAGTATTAGCTTTTATTTTGATAGGTAAACCTTGTTCAAAATGCCATTTATGTTTTTCGACAGTAACATTTACTTTTTGATCTACTTTTAGATCGTGTCTGACGATATCCTCTTCTACCCAAGGGATAGCATTATAGGTAAATATATGGTGACCAACACCACCTGCAACCAAAAATGCGATATAACCGTAAAAAGGTATTCGCACAACTGAACTAGTATGTTCTCTAGTCAAATTTAACCCAAACCAAGCTATTATCGAAATAATGAGCAACGCATAAATAGTATATGCAACCCAGTGAAATCTCAATAGCTCAACCGAAGTTTCAAAACTCATAGGTCCTCCTTATAAAATATATGACTTTTTATTATATAGTAATTTCAAAGTTATTTATTGATTATAATCAAGACACACCACTGAACCAAAAGTATTAACAAAGACGAAAAACTGTAACTCTCCCATCCTCCAACATTTAAGAAAAAAAGGGAGATAACAAAGTGAAAAATCCACTCTGTTGTGAATTACCTCTAGCTAAAGCTAAAAGCTTCCTAACTAGCAAACTCCAACGAGTTTGAATTTGAAAGACTTTTGAGTTCAATCTCTAATGAAAGGTCAAGAAACAGCTCCTATCCCAAACACCAATTAGTTGATATTTTTATCTTCTAAGAATGAGATACTTTATGAGATATTCAACTCCTAGAAGTAGGAAAATATCGGTTATATACTTGCTATCTCTTACTTCAATGATGTTGTAGCAAATATTCAAAAAATTAGCAACATCTCTTTCAATTCATCCCTGTCTTAGAAAACGAGATTTTTTGAAAGGATTGTTATAAATTATACTCTTTTTTATACTCCATAATCATCACATAAGCTTCATCTTTAAGTTTCAATTTCTCTTTTTTTAACTTTTCAAGCTCTAACTGCTCCATATGCTCCCTTCCCGCTTCAACTTCGTTTATTTTGTCATCTAACTCATTGTGTCTTTCAAAGATTTTAGCAAAATGTCCATTTTCCTGCTTCAATTTCGAAATAATGTCTCTATATTCGTGTAACATAACCTTCTCCTTATTCTTAAATAGCCCCCATTATATCAAGTTATATATAATTTTTAAATTAAGACTTCTTAAGTTCTATACTCTGCATTGATTTTTACATACTCATAACTAAGATCACAACCATAACTTGTAAAACTACTTTCACCTAAGCCCAAATCACAAACTATTTTAAAACTATCTTGCTTCATAATCTGATAAGCCTTTTTTTCTGTTTTTTTATCAAGCTCCCTTCGATTTTTTCCATAGATAAGAAGTTCATCATACCAGATTTGAAGTTTCTCTTCATCACACTCTATTCCACTTGCTCCTATAGTTGATGCTATCCTACCCCAGTTTGGATCTTCACCAAAAAGTGCAGTTTTAACTAAAAGTGAATTTGAAAGAGCCTTACTTGCTTTTTTAGCATCTTCCATAGTTTTAGCTCCTTTTACCTCAAATGCCACCACTTTATTTGCTCCTTCTCCATCTCTTAGTATCATTTGGGAAAGTTCAAATAAAAGCATATTTAAAACCTCTTTGAAAGCTTCTTTTTGATAAACTCCACTTCTTTTGTTTGACAGTAACATAACCGTATCATTTGTCGAGGTATCTCCATCTACACTGATACGATTAAAAGAATTTTCAACCGATTCACTTAAAAGTTCATCCATATCACTTTTTGGTATATTAGCATCAGTTATAACAAAGCACAGCATCGTAGCCATAGCAGGGTTTATCATACCTGCACCTTTTGCTATAGCTGAGATATAAAACTTCTCTCCCCCTTCTAAAACAACCTCAAAAGCAAGTTCCTTTTTAAAACTATCCGTAGTCATAATAGCTCTTGCAACCCTATCACTATCTCTCTTTATAAAATCAAACTCCTTTATAGCTTCTACAAACTTATGTTTATCAAGTCTATATCCTATAACTCCTGTTGAACTCATAACAGGATTTATTGCATTTGGTATATGTGAAAGTATATCCTCGATATCTTCTATACCTTTCTTACCCGTCATAGCATTTGCATTTTTAGAGTTTAAAAGTATAAAGTTAGTTTTAAATCCCTTTTCATACTTTAAAAAGTGTTTTATAGGAGCAGCCTGAAATCTATTTGTAGTAAAAACTGCACTTATATCACAAAGTTCATCACTTCTTATAAAACCTATGTCTGGATTTTTATCCTTTTTAAAACCGGCACTAACCCCATCAAAATAAAATCCTTCAACATTTTTAAGTCCATCTTTTAGTGGAAAAATTTTAAACATATCTCATCCTAAATATAATTTACCTCTTTTGGCTTCTATTTTTTTCTGATAACTTTTCTAACCATCCTTATACTTTCACTACTTCCTATAAGCATAAACCTACTATCCTATCTATCTTTTTTGACATACTCCCTCATAGTTAAAGCAAGGGGATTCTCTCCTCTGCAATAGGTGGATGGATTCAGCTATCAACAAAGTCAGGCTACCAATGTAGCTCCTACAACTTCTCCTGCTAAAGTTGATGCCCCAACTCTACAAAATAGTTATAACATATTTTAAAATATAATACAAGTATTATTAGAAAATTCTAAAGGGGAGATAAACTCCCTATCAAATTTTCTATTGCCTTATATCCCTACGGCTAAAGCCAAGGGCTTTACGGCAAGGCTTGGTAAAAGTTATACCGGTTTGATAGATAGCATCCATAAATAGGAAAATCATCTATGATAATATAATCCAATGCACCAAAAAGCATCATCAAAACAGTAAGTATCAGCGGAAGCTTAAACGGAGCTAGTTGAACATAAAGTTCGGTATTTAAGTCAATATGCAGTTTTACAGGCTTTTGCCAGTTTAATTCTTTTTTTAGTTTTTGCACAAAACCCATAGTTTCCCTTTATAGGGGAAACTTATGAATTCTTTTTTCTCATAGTTCTAAGTTCTTTAGCACTAATTTTGATTTTTTTAGTAGTACCATCCTCTAAAGTTATTCTAACTGTTCTTAGGTTTGGTAAAAATCTCCTCTTTGTTCTATTGTTAGCATGACTAACATTGTTTCCAACCATCGGACCTTTGCCACTTACAGAACATCTTCTTGCCATAATATTTCCTCTTTAGTTAAATTTTCGCGGATTATAGTAAATTTTAGCTTAATTTTTCAAGGAAGTTAAAAAAAGAGTTAAAGAGAGAAGAAACTGAGAAACTAGAATTAAGAGTCTTAGTCTCTTAATCTCTTTCTCACACTTTTAACTCTATTATAGATTCATCTAAGGATTTTACACCTTGACTTGCTTCATTATAATTTCTAAGTTTCATCGATAAATCTGCACTATTTGAAGCATTTGTTAAAGCTTCCTCTTCACTTATAATACCATTTTGGTAAAGATCCAAAAGTGCTTGGTCAAAACTTTGCATACCATAAGCCTCCCTTCCCTCACTTATAGCATCAAGTATCTCACTATCTCTACCATCTGCTATCAAAGCTTCTACTCTAGCATTTCTTATAAGTATTTCGATAGCAGCCGTTCTTTTATTATCAACCGTTTTTACAAGTCTTTGAGATAAAACACCTTGTAATGTTGCTGATAAAGACATTCTTATTTTGTTCTGTTCCTCTCCCGGAAACATTCCTATGATACGATTTATAGTATCTTTTGCATCTAGTGTATGTAAAGTTGAAAGCACTAAGTGTCCAGTCTCAGCCGCATGCATAGCTATCTCTATCGTCTCCATATCTCTCATCTCTCCGATAAGAATAACATCAGGATCCTCTCTAAGGGCAGCCCTCAGAGCAGATGAAAAATCAACTGCATCTTGTCCGATAGCTCTTTGGTTTATCAAAGAATTTATATCTTTATATACAAACTCAACCGGATCCTCTATCGTTATGATATGCTTTCTTTGAGTTTTATTTATATGGTTTATGATAGAAGCTAGGGTTGTTGATTTACCGCTTCCAGTTGGTCCTGTTACTAAAATTAAACCTCTCTTTAAGTGGCAAAACCCCTCTATAACAGGTGGGAGTTTTAACTGTTCCATAGTCGGTATCTCCACAGGTATAACCCTAAAAACAGCACTTACTCCATCAGTTTGAAAAAATATATTTCCCCTAAATCTATACTGCTCATTTAGCTTATAGTTAAAATCTACACTTTTATTTTTTACCAATTCTACAAATCTTCCCTTGAGTAACTCCTTTGCTAACTGCAAACCATCTTTATGACTTAAAATCTCATCACTCAAAGCCAACATTTCGCCATTTATTCTTCCTCTAAAATATGAACCACTTTTTATATGCAAATCACTTCCGCCATATTTGATAAGCCCCTCAAGATAGAAGTTTAACTTTTTTATCATCTCATAACTAAGTTCTCTAGGATCAAATTTTACACTTTCATTTGTAAGTAGTTCGCCAAGCATCTTCACTCCTCTATCAGATAAGATAGAGGAAATTTTCTATCTTATCTGAGTTAATATTTCATTGTAAGCATCAACAAAAGCTTTTAAACCTTCATCCAAAAGTTCATCATATACTTTTTCTATATCGACAGCTTCGGATTTTAGTTGAGCAAAAAAGCTTTCGCACTCATCTTTACTCATAGGAGTTTTTATAGTTTTTGTGTCATTTTTCTGATATGCTTTTATAGTATCAAGAGGAGCGGTATTTATAGAGTTAGGAAAGCATAGCTCTTCTATATAGTAGTAAGATGGATACTCATCTCCTTTCACACCTGTGCTTGCAAAAAGAGTCCTTACCTCTTTTATACCCCTACTTTCTATATTATGATAGATGTTAGTTGCATTTACTATTCCAACTTTTCCCTTTAACTCCTCACTTAAAGATGGGTCCAACTTTCTATCAAAACGACTTACAAAAACACTTATAACAGCTTTAGGTTTATCACCCAAAACCCTTTTTAATCCTTTTTCAAAAGCATCAAGACAAAGTTCTGCCTGTTCTGGAGAAAAAATCAAAGTTGCATTTATATTTATCCCTTCACTTATCAAAGCTTCCATAGCTTCATATCCAGCTTGTGTTGCTGGAATCTTTATCATAACATTTTTTCTGCCTATCTCCTTGTATAACTTTCTACCCTCTTCTATCGTAGCTTTTACATCATTGCAAAGATTTGGATCTACTTCTACAGAGATAAAACCGTCATCTTTTTTTTCATATAAAGAAAAAAGCTTATCCGCGGCTATCTGAATATCTTTTATAGCTAACTTTTCATATAGCTTACTGCTTGTAATTCCACTCAAAACCTTTTTGTCCTCTTCATAAGCTCTTGAGGTTAAAAAGGCATTTTTAAAAATAGCAGGATTGCTTGTAGCACCGTTTATCTTACCATCTTTGATAAGCTTTTCAAACTCATTTTCTAAAAAATCTCTCTCAACAAAATCACACCAAAGTGCAAAATTTTCATCTTTTATAAACATCCTTTCACCCCTTTTTTAAAATCTCTATAACCCTATCTCTACTTCCAAATTTTAATATATCTATTATCTCTTTAGATCTCTTTAAAAACTTTTCTTCATCTATGTTATGATATGCTTCTAGCAGATTATCAAAAGTTACATCATCTTGTAATAACTCCTGATGCAACGGCTCTTTACCTTCAAAGCTAAGTAAAATATTTGCAAGTCCAACATATGGAAGTTTAACAAGCTTTCGTCCTATCCAAAAATCAAATTTTCTTGCCTTATAAACTAAAACAAATGGAGTTCCTATGATAGCTGACTCTAGTGTTGCAGTTCCAGAACAAATATATGCAAAATCACTCTGAGCTAAAGTTTCATAAGTATTATAACTTAACTCAAAATCACTCACATCTGCATAATACTCTTTTACCTGTTTTTGACTAAAAAGCTTTGGTATAACTAAAACTTTTTTCTTATTTATATCTTTTGCCAACTCTCTAAAAACAGGCATAAGTCTTTTTATCTCACCCTTTCTACTTCCTGGTAAAAATGCTATTTGATCCTTTTTTTCTCCATTATGTCTAACATTTATACTATCAAGTAGAGGATTTCCTACATATTCACTTTTTTTATAATATCTATTTTCAAAAGGAAATATAGAACATAATCTATCACAATATTTATCAACCTTTTTTGCTCTACCCTTTTTCCAAGCCCACACTTTTGGAAGTATATAGTAGATTATCTCTAAGTTCGGATAGTTAAGTTTCAAACTTTTTGCTAAAGGTAGATTAAAAGCTGGAGAGTCTATAAGCAAAACTTTATCAACATCTTTTGCCATAAACATCATATCACCCATAGCTAACTTTGCAAGTCCTATTTTATCAACTACTTCAAGCAATCCCATAACAGCAAAATCACTCGCTTTGTATTTGGGCTTTCCAAACTTTTCATCAAAGATACCGACTATTTCTAACTCATC
Organism: uncultured Campylobacterales bacterium; assembly: GCA_964622255.1. Taxonomy (GTDB): domain Bacteria; phylum Campylobacterota; class Campylobacteria; order Campylobacterales; family QNZT01; genus SZUA-1377. Next base: position 6,152 of record CAZUPK010000081.1, on the reverse strand, counting down.
TTGATAACTTTCCAAAATATCCTGCAAATATATATTTGCAGAAGGTTCAAGTGCCGATACTAATAATTTCATCTTTTATAAAATAACCCTTTCTTTTTAACTTCAACATCTATTGTTTTATCTTTTTTTGACTCTTTTGTTATAACATCTATCAACTTTTCTTGAGACTCTTTTGATATATCTTTGGAGTTTAACATATCTATAAACTTATCCAACCTTTCATTTTCCAACTTATAAAGTTCCAAATCTTTATCTCTGTGCATCCTCTCTTTTTCATTTTCCATTTCATAAGTTAATTTTCTCTTTTTTAAAAAATATCTAAAAAGTATTATTAAAATAAACAAAACAATAACAAATATTGCAACCAATTTATACATACCATATTTACTCTTTAACTCAAAAATATTTTTTTTATTTTCTAGCTTTTTTAACTCAAGTTCTTGAATAATTTTTATCTTATTTTCTTTTTCTTGATTTGAAAGTTTCATACCCTCAACTTTTAACTCTTGTTGTTTTAAAGCCTTTTCATTTTCAAGTTTACTTTTTTCTAACTCTCTTTGCAACTGAGTCTCTTTTAACTTCATATCCATCTGCTTTTTTTTAAGTTCTAAATCCTGTTTAAGTTTTAACTCTTCAATACTTTTTTCTATCTTTTTTAACTCTTGCTCTTGATTTAATTTTTGTTTTTCTATGGCAAATTTATGTTTTTGTTCTAACTGTTGCATATTAATTTTTTGAATCTTTTTAATCTCTGTAGCACTTTTTACCTTTAAATTTTTACTTTCATTATCTTCTAAATCTTCTAAATCAATAACTTTTCTATTTTTTTTGCTAAAATCCTCCGTTATGGCAGAACTACTTATAATACCCCTTTTAGTTTTAGTATCAACTTTTGCAACATTTTTATCTAGCTTTTGTTTTTTAAGCTCTATACTTTTAGTTTGATTTTGCTCTTTTAATTTATTTTCCCTTGCCCTTTGTAGCATATCAAACCAAGTTCCTCCTAACAAAATACATATAAAAAAACATAACAAAACAAAAACTCTCATATCTCATCCTCCAAATACTCTGTTTTTAAAAATGTGTTTGTGTGTATATTTGAAAATGCCGACTTAAGCGAAACAAAAAGCTTTGGATTTTCCTCCTCTAACTTTGCCAACATCTCTTTAACCTTAGCCCTTGCATAAGGATACTTCACATCAAATCTCATAGCCGGACATACTTCATCACTTATAGTCGGTATCACATTTTTTATAACAAAATCCCTAAGTTGTCTCTCTCTTGCCATAATAAGCGGTCTTATAACCCTAAGCCCATTTTTTGCTTTATAAATAGGTGGCATACTTCTTAAACTACCGTTATATAAAAAATTCATAAAAAAACTCTCCACAGCATCATCTAGATGATGCCCCAAAGCCAAAGTTTCAAAACCCTTTTCCTGTGCCACCTTATATAAAGCTCCCCTTCTCATCCTTGAAAAAAAACTACAATATGAAGAGTTCTTTCTTATATTCTCCTTTACCGTATCATAGATATTGGTTTTTATAACTTCGTGAGGAATCTCATACTTTTTACAGTGTTTTTTTAAATCTTCAAGATTTTCTCCCATACCGTAGTCTATAGTAACTGCCAAAAATTCGAACTTAAAAGGCATCACTCTTTGTCGGTGTTTTAATATGTGAGCTAAAGTTATGGAATCTTTTCCGCCACTAAGTCCTAGCAAAACTCTATCTCCCTCTCTTATGAGGTTATACTGGAGATTTGTTTTACCAACTATTTTTAAAAGTTTTTTACTATGAACTATTTCGCTCAAATCTTCTCTACCATCCTAACTATAAAATCTGCACTAACTTTTGCTGATGAATTTAAAAACTCATCAAAATCAAAACCTGCATCCATATCTGCACTATCACTTATAGCTCTAAGTATAAAAAATGGAACATTTAAAGCATCGCAAACAACCGCAACACTTGCTCCCTCCATCTCCAAAGCTTGAGCTTTAAAAGTTTTCTCTATCCACTCTTTCTTTTCATTTGATGCTATAAACTGATCTCCGGTTGCTATTATTCCCTCTTTAAGCTCTAAGTTTAACTCTTTTGCCACATCTTTTGAGATTTTTAAAAGTTCTTCATCAGCTAAAATACAAACTTCACCTTCGGGAACATATCCATAAGGATGCCCAAAAGCTGTTATATCAAGATCGTGTTGAACCAAACCTCTTGCAACTATCAAATCCCCTATCTTCAAACTACTATCAATAGCCCCTGCAACTCCACTAAAAAGAAGTTTTTCAACTCCAAACTTCTCTATTATGATTGTAGCAGTAAGTGAGGCAAAAACCTTTCCTATCTTACTATAGGCTATAACTATATTATGACCGTTATAGTTTGTTTTATAGTATCTGTTTTTTGCATACTCTATTGTTTCATACTCTTTAAAAAACTCTAAAAGAGGCTCTATCTCCTCTACCATTGCACCCATTATACCTATTGTCATTTTTGTTCCTTCTAAAATAATTTTAAAAATTTATTCTACAATCAAATAGTTGATAAAATATTTTTTCAATAGACTTCTTGCAAAACTCATTTTTCAAACATTATCATACCCTTATTAAATAAATTTGACATACTCCCCACACCTAAAAGGGGGATTCTGGCTTTAGAACAAGACTTATCCACTTACACAGGTCTTACAGTCTCTATACCAAGAGGTAAAAATCTTCGACAGTAGTTCTAAAATTTACTATTAAACACTCACTATAAAATGTATATTTTCTATTTTTGGGTCAGTTAGTGTTTTATTTTAGGCTTTAATTATTCCAAATAATTCCATAAAAAACCAAACAAAAAGCTAAAAACAGCTATAATTCATATTATAAATATGGTGGTTAAAATCGAAAAGTTGCACTTATTGTTTTGTTTTCACCTATTAGGTGCAACTTTTTACCAAGGAGTCAAAGATGTCGGTAAACTGTGTAAGAAATCTACTTGAGTATGCTTCTACTAACTCATCTGAAAAAACCGCTGTTGTTTATGGAAACAAAAGTTTAACCTATGGTGAACTTTTAAAGAAGGTAAATCGTCTTGCCAACTACTTTACGAAACTAAACTATCCAAAAGGCACAAGGATAGGCATCTACTCCAACAAATCGATAGAGCAAGTTTTAGCGATACTCAGCCTTTTATCTACAGAATATGTCTTTGTTCCAATAACCAGACTTTTAAAACCTGAACAAGTTAAATACATAGTTGATGATTGTGATATAAAATGTATAGTTACCGAAAGTAACAAACTTGAAACTATAAAAGAAAGTGGATTTAGCGGCAAAATAGTAACTTATAAAACAAATAAAGAGCTTGATAGCTTTGAAGAGATATATAAATATTATGATGATAAATTTACTCCAACGGTAAAAAGTTTTCACAATGCCACTATCATATACTCTTTTTCATCATCGGGACTACCAAAGGGGGTGGTTATAACTCATAGAAGTTTAGTTGATGGAGCAAGGATAGTTACAAAATACTTAAGGCTAAACTCAAACGATGTTATAAGCGGAGTTTTAAGTTTTAACCTTGACTACGGTATAAATCAAATAATAGTTTCCATCTACAACTTAGCAACTTTAGCTCTTCACAAGATAGTTTTAGCAGGAGATTTTTTCAACCATCTTTTAAATGATAAAGTTACCGTCCTACCGGTTATGCCCATACATATAACTCAAATGTTCGACGATGAACCTCATCGCTTACCAACTCCTGATGAACTTAAAAATGTAAGAATAATAACAAGTTCTGGAGGAAAGATAACAACAAAGATGCTCCAAGATATAGAGAAGTTTTTTAGCTATGCAAAATTTTACTCTATGCACGGACTAAGTGAAGCTTTTCGCTCTGCCTATCTTGATCCTTCTCAACTAAAGATAAGACCAACTTCCATAGGAAAAGCAGTTCCCGATGTGGAATTATATGTGATAAATAAAGAGGGATATGAGTGTAAGCCAAGGGAAATAGGAGAACTTATACATCGAGGAGCTTGTATATATAAAGGTTACTGGAACTCCCCTAAAGATACTAAAATAAGATTTAAAAGCATAAAAATTTTGGAAAAAGTGATAGATTTAGAAGGGGAACTTACAGATGAGATAGTAGTTGCAAGTGGAGACTATGTTTTTAAGGATGAAGAGGGGTATATCTACTTTCACTCGCGAAAAGATGATATGATAAAAACAAGAGGCTATAGAGTAAGCCCTCACGAGATAGAAAGAGCAGTTTATGACAATTTAGAAAAAGTAAGTTCGTGTGCAGTTTTTGGTATAGAAGATGAAAAAATAGAAGAAGCAATAGTTTTAGTCTATACTGCACCAAAAGAGATAGTAAAAAATGAACTTCTTTTTGAGCTTAAAAAACATCTTCCAAGCTATATGTTACCTTCATACATAGTTTATAAAAAAAGCATACCTTTACATTATGGAAAAATAAACAAAGCAATACTTAAAGAGGAGTTTGTAAACCACCCAACTGATAAACAAGTTTAGACGACTGGGCTTCTTGTTTCATAATGCCATATCTAGTTACAAATCCATAAGCTTGTATTTTGATAGTTAGAGGATTGGGATTTCTACTAAGAGTTATTAAAAAGTTTGTCCAATTCTTGAGCTGTTTTTATATGCTCAATTTTTACTATCTTTTTGTTTTCAAGATGCATAACTAAGATTTTATCCTTATTGTCATTTAAAGTTTTAGAAATCTTTTTGTCATAGATAACAATAACTGGAAACTTACTTCTTTTAAAATCCTTTAAAATAACCATATTTCTTATAACAACAGGAACTTTTGAGATATCTGCTAAAAACATCGTATGATTTTCTTCTAAAAGTGTTGGTCTGTGAGACTTTAGATACTCTCTTATAGTGTGTCCATCCTCTTTTAAAAATGCTATTATTAAAAGTTTTGTGTTGTTTGTAACTTTATGAGTTTTATCAAACTGATCAGGTAACTTAAACTCTATCGTTTTTCCATCATACTTTACAAAGTATTTTGAAGCATCATAGCTATCTTTTGAGTTCATAAGAACAAAAGCTCCAAATACCACTACAACTATCCCTATCAAAGATACAACTTTTTTCATATTTTCCCCTTTTTTATTTTTTTAATAACCTGCACCCAATAGTGTATCAAACTCACAGCCTCACTTCAGAGGTTTGTCAGAGGTTTGTTCATAGACAAACAACGACAAAGACCATCCTATAGCATAGTCGAGGAATCATAAGTTAATAATACCTCCTAAATCTTGACATAAGCTTAAAAATATGATAGTATTTGCTTTTGTAAAAAAAAGTAAGCTTTGCTTTTGGGAGTGACTTGGCTTCGACAAGAGTAAGGTTGGTTTTGGCTGCATGTAGTCTTTGAAAGACTTAAAACTATCTAGTTAAATATAAATGCAAACAATACAGATTATACTCCAGCTTATGCTAGGGCTGCATAAGTTTAACTAACTTTGGAGACTCGTGCCGTTGATGCTCTATAGACGGATTTTACGGGTTCATCATCATAGAGCTTTGTTTTGAGAGGTGACTGAACTCAAAACGAGATAAAGTCTTGGTCTTGTGTAGCTTTGGGAGTTGTGCAAAGCAAGATGACGATAAACAACATCTACTAAGCATGTAGATGCCACTATCAACTTACTTTTGGACTGGGGTTCGATTCCCCACACTTCCACCATTATTTCTTAAGTTTTGTTTATGTTTTTGCTTCAAAACTCCTTAAAATCACTCTTTTGTAAAGATTTTACTTAAATAGTTTATAAGTTTATTTTTGTTATTTTAAGTTTCTATAGGGGTATATAAGAGGTATGTTTTTTTATAGGAAAAATCAAAGGAAAAATATACCCCTAAAAGAGGATTAAGGATAAAATATGGCAAGAGTAGTCGCTCCTCTAACAGACAGTAAGATAAAAAAAGCGAAAAAAGCCCAAAAGCTTTATAAGATGTTTGATGGGAGAGGTCTTTATCTGGAAGTTAAGAGTAGTGGAGTGAAGACTTTTAGGATTAAGTATAGGTTTGAGGGGAAAGAGGGGATTTATACTATCGGGAGATATCCGGACTTTACTTTGTCAGAGGCTCGTGAAGAGTTAAAGAAGATAAAAAAGTT
>CAZUPK010000080.1:0-3289 GCA_964622255.1 uncultured Campylobacterales bacterium | reverse complement strand
AATATTATAGATATTATCCGTATTCAAAATTCATGTCGTGAAGTTATTCAAGAACTTTACAATTATGAAACACGCCCAAATGAAACGATAAGACAAAACTATAAAAATGCTAAGATTGATGATGCAATAGGGCTTGATATTATAGAATATGATAGTGTTGAAGATGAACTCTCTTTAACCTCTGATACTGAGGAGTATTATAAAACTAGGTTAGGTCAAAACACTCAAACTACTATCGGTAGTATAGATGATAAACTAGAAAAACTAAAAATTCAACTCAATTACTATAACAAGAGGATAATTGTAAATGAATCCACAGAAAAAGAGATTCGTTTTATCTCTAAGATACTAAACCAAATCCCAGCACTTTTAAGATATAACCTTTATGCTATCTCATCAAACTCTGTATTTGCTTTTAAAAATGAACCAAATTACGAGATAAAAATGGATAAACTTAGTGTATCTAAAGAGGAGCTAAACCAGCTAACTCAAGCTTCTAAAAGTGTAGATATATTTTTAAAAGAACAAAAAAAGTTTTTTAAATCTATGAATAATCACAGGATAAATAGCCTTATTCTAAAGATAGTCAAAAACTCACTAGAACTTGAGTACTCTTTTAGTATGATATATGAAGATATAAAAAAGTTTATAAACAAGTCTATAAAAGATGGTGAGTTTATAAAAAAACTGCAACGATTAAGAGAGTTAAAACAGCAAAATATACTTTTTGAAAAAACAAATATTCAAGAGGTATTAGGCAATCAAAAAAATATCACAACACCTATAAGGGAAAGAAAACTTCATCCAGATGACAAGATATTTGACTACATAGATACTATAGAAGAGATGCTACAACATAGAAAAATATCCCTGCAAGACACAAAAGAACAAACTGAATTAAGTTACGATATAGATGAAGTGATAAAAGTGGAAAAGGTTTTATATGATTATACAAAACTACATAAACAGTTTTTATCTCAAGATGATGATTTGGCAACATTTTTACAAAAAAGTTCCATAGAAAAAACAAAACTTTTAGGTGTTTTTATACGACTACTAAAACACTACTTTTCAAAGTATGAGATAGAGTATGAAAACTTTATAACCATAGATAAAAGACAATATGTAATAGTAAGGGGCATATAATGTTGATAGACATACAAGAGTTACTACCACAACATCTACAAAAGATTTATCAAATCATCTTAAAAGGTGAATTCATAAATGAAAATAGCTCAAAAAAAGGTAACAATGAAATCTATGAAGCTATCAGTAGTAAAGAGACAGAAGTTAGAGAGTATTTTAGAGCGATAGGCTATATACTTATGAGAAGAGAGGGTTATTTCTATTTTGCACATGATGATGCTTCAAACACTCCGAGTGGATTGGAGAGAATAGTGGACTACATAGATATAGCAAACTTTTTAAAGATGCTAGATAGCAACTTTGGAGTGGGATATAGGTTCAGACTAGACTCAGTTGAAAACTTACTAAACAACAATATAGAGCTACAAGAGGTGGTTTTTCAGATGAAAGGACTAAATGCCAACACAACTAGAGAGTATATACAAAAGATAGTAGATAGACTTAAAAAAGATGGCTTTGTAGAGGAACAAAACAGCACAAATTCAGAATATGTTGTTCTAAACTCTTATGATTACATAGAGTCATTTTTAAATGAAGTGGAAGTTTATGAATAGCTTATGCTAATCAAGTGAAATAGCAACAACAACTTAATATTGGGAGAATGTAGTATGAATAGTGATGGACTAAAAAAGATATATCTTATAAAAAGTGCTGGGTATGAGTTTGCAGAGATAGATATAGCGGATAATACTTTGCTTTTAGGGGAAAGTGGTGTTGGTAAAACTACTCTTATGAGAGCAGTTTTGTTTTTTTTATACTATGGATTATTCTGATTCGGTTTTAAATCTTACTTCTGAAACTAAGAAGTCTTTTAATGACTGGTACTTTAAAGAGCATAATTCTCATATTGTTTACAACTACACAAAAGATGATAATAGTTACCTTTTTGTAGTTAGTAAAACCTCAAAACTTCACTATACTTTTATAGATATAACAAACTCAAACATAGATGTAAAAGATATCTTTATCGATAAAAATAGACCTATAAATTTTGAGATGCTAAATGAAACTATACAAAAAAACAACCTCCCTAGTTACACAACGACTTTCAAAGAGAGATACATAAACACTTTTCATAAAAGAGATGAGTATGGCAAGAAGATAAAGCCTCAAAGCAGTATAGATTTTACACTTTTTGAAGATATAAAATCAAGAAAAGAGTTTGCAAAGACACTCTCAAATATCTTTGCATCTTCATCTATAAAATCTACAAATATTAAAAAAACCATAGTATCGCTAATAGACAACTCAACAGCAAAAATAGCACTTTATGATATAAAAACAAACCTAAATAAATTTGCTTTAGAGAAAAAAGAGGTGCAAAGATTTGAAAAAAATATACCTATCATAGAAAATCTGGCAAAAGAGTTTGACAAGTATAAGCAAACTAAGCAGATATTTAAAGAGTTGGCAAATAAAGTGGAGTTTATACAAAAACACTCTACTTTTAAGATACAAGAGATAGACTCAAAATTAGAAGAGTTAATCAGACAAAAAGATGAAGAGATACAAAAACATAATCTAAAAGTAGAGATAGTCCAAGCTAAAAGATCGGAAAAAAGAACCAAGCTAGATATACAAAATGCAAACTTATCTAAGTTGATAGAAGAAGATAAAGAGTTTAAACAAAACAATATTGAACACCTTTACTTTGAGCATAAAATGGAACAAAATTATAAAGATGAACAACAATCACTTAATGATAGATATGAAGCACTGACATCTGATCTAAAAGGGATAGAGAGTAGATATGAAAAGATACTTTTAAATCTTGAAAAAAACTACTACAATAACAAAAAAGAACTAGAAAAAGAGCTTACATCTAGCATATATAAAGAAAATGAACATATAAATTCACTAATACAAAACAAAGAGATGCAGATACAAAAAGCAACAAGTGGTGATTTGTATGAAAAGGTGGAGCTAGAACAAAAAGCAAACGAGCTAAATAAAGAGTTTGTAGATTTAAACAAAAAGCAAGGGGAGTTAAAGCACTTCCCTTTTAACAAAAACAAGATAGATGAGTATGAAAAAAGTATAAAACTTTATGATGAAAAACTAACACAGAATCTACTAGATGTAAAACAAAACGAGATAGATATAAATGATGTTGAAAAAGAGATACACAATATAAAGATAACTC
>CAZUPK010000079.1:0-7207 GCA_964622255.1 uncultured Campylobacterales bacterium | reverse complement strand
CTTTGACTAAACTCCTATAACTCTTCCGATAATTTTGATTTGATTGGTTTTTATCTTTTTGTAGTCCGGATTAATGCTTTCTAAAACACAAGTATCATTTTGAGTGCTAATTTTTTTTAATAAAGAGTTTATCCTCTATTAGCACTGCATATATTTTGTTTTTTATAAGCTCTTTTTGAGAACTATCTACAAATACCAAAGAGGTAAGCCCAAAGTTAATCACCCACCTAACCTAAAACACTTTTATCAATGCACCAAGGCATCAACTCTTCAATGTTTTTCTCATCTCCTATAATAAGTTATTTTTTTGTAACTTTTCTTTTAAAAAACAAAAGAAAAAGCTACTATTTTGTTGCAGTTGCGGTGGGTGGCAAAAAACTATCGTGGCTGTTTATGCTTCAAAATCTACATTGATAGTATAGCTCTTTGATATTTTGTGAGTTACTTTTTTTATCTTATATTCTCCATCATCTTCGAAAAAACCTACAAGTCTAAGTCTTGCACCGGCTCTTATCTCCTGTCCATATACAGTTATAGAGCCTTTTTTTGTTCCTTGAGTTATGTTTTTAAGTGTGGCTAAGGCTCTCTCCTTTGCTTCGGCTTCGCTTTTAAAAACTCCTTTTAGTAAGAGTTCCGGTTTTTCTTTTCCTATAACTATGCTTTTGTCCTTGTTCTCTTTAGTATCTCTCCAGATGGCTTTGCAACTGTTATAAAGTGGCTTTATACTACTTTTTATACTAAAATCACTAACTTGAGAGTAACTAAGCAAAAACAAAGGAAGTTTTGAAGTATCCTCTTTGTCTAAAAAAAGGATCTTATTTTTTTTGATGTTAAAGGTAGCATTAAAGTCTTTTGCAAGTTTTACAAGTAGATTTATATCGCTTTCATAATTTTGTCCTAAATGTTTTATAAAACCTTTTATGTTGCACTTATGCTCTAAATTGTGTTCTTTTGCTATCTTTGCTATAAGTTCGCAAACTTTTATCTTTTCAAAGCTTCTATACTTTTTTTCTTTTAAAGAGTCCTTGAAGTTTGCAGACTTTGCCTTAACTGTAAGAGCTGATTTTGTTTTTATGCTCTCATCTACCAAAAAAACTCCATAATCTATGCTGTTGATAAAAACCTCTATCTTATCTCCAGCTCTTGGTCTAATAAACCCCGGAGTAAATTTTAAAGTTAGTTGATCGTTTAAAAAACCTACTTCATCTATAAGCTCTAAAGAGCCAAGTTCCTTTCCTACTATAAAAGATAAAGGCTTATTGTTTACTATGATATCCACTCTAACTTTTAAACCAAAAACAGCATCAAAAAGAAGATTTTTCACTACATTTTCTACCATAAGGCTCTGCCTTTTTGTTCTGTTTTTACCACTATCTCTGGTAGATACACTTTATCAAAAGCACCAAGCAAACACTTTTTTAGAAGATGTCTATTTTCTTTTAAGACTGCCTCTACTATATCTTTATCTAAACTTTTGTAGTGTTTGTAAATAATACTATCCAGTCTATCGCCCTGTTTTGCTATATAAGTTTCCATCCATAATACCTTTTAAAAGTTATGCTAAACTCTTGTATCAAAAAAGCTCCTCTTAAAAAGACTCTTTTATTTTTGTTTATAGAGGTTATCAAGACATTGAAGCTATAGTTTATAGTTGTAAATCTAACCGGCTTTTTCTCTTTTGCTAACTCTTCAAGCTCTATCAAAAATCCTACTCTCTCTTTTATAGCTTCGCCATTTATAGTAAACTCCTCTTCATATCCACCTAAGTCTTGGTGGTATGGATTGTTATTTATCCTGTCTATCTTTGCAAATGGTAAAGATAGCTTTTCTTCTATCTCTTTTGCATTGGTTACTTCTATCTTAAAGCTTCCTATCCTACAAATCATACATAGCCCTTCCAAGTATGTTTTCTTCCAAATCTTTTATCATATTTGGAAGTATTGCTGTTAGTTTGTTTGCTATCTCATTTTCGCTATTTCCTGCGATTTTTATGTTTATGTTATATGTGTTACCACTGCTTTTGCTACCTATGTTTGTAGAGTAACTTGATGGCGAAGATGGTGTTATGCTTCTTTCATTTACATTTTTATCGCCTCTTAGCTTTTTAGTTGCTCTTTTTAGCTTTCCTTTTTCTTTTGGTATAAATGGTGCTATCTTTATATCTTTAGCACCTTGAGCTATCTTTTTTGTATTTTTTGCTATAGGTGTTATACTTTCTTTTAAGAGTTTTAGTGGTTCTAAATCATATTTGGTTTTATCTTTTGAGGATGCTGAATAAAACTTTATATCTTTAAGCTCTGTCGTATCTTTATCGATAGATACATCAAAAACTTTATTTAACCCTAAAAATTTAGATACACTATTTATCACACTTTTGATACTGTTTAACTTCTTATCTATCCATAACAAAAGCTCTCCCCAAGCTCTTTTTATAAAACCTATAGGATCTATAAAAATATTTGCTATATATCTTATTCCATCGACAAATATTTCTCCTATCGTTCCTAAAAAACTTGCAAACCAGTTTACTAAAAAAGTCCAAGCTTTTGATATAGCCTCAACCGGATTTGTAAAAAGAAGTATTATCCACTCTATAGAACTACTAAAAATCTCTACTAAACCACTCCAAAAAGAGGTAAACCACTTTGCAAGTTCATCCCAGTATTTATATATCAAATATACAGCACCTATAAAAGCTATTACAACTAAAGTTATAGGACTAGTTAGAAGTGTTAAGGCGGAGTTTAAAAGCCATATTGTAGCTGCTACAGTCCTTGTAATAGTAGAAAAAAAGATAAGCCCCTTATTTGCAAAAGCAACCGCAGCCAAAAAAGCACTTATTCCAAGTCCAACTCCTCCAAGAGCAGTTGCAAACAAAACAAGAGCTCCACCCCATAAGAGCAAAGTTTTAACAAAGCTATTTCCCTCTATCAGCTCTCTTGCCCATTTTGCAAACTTAGCTAAAGCATTTGTAGCCATATCCATATATGGAGCAAAAACTTCGCCTACAGTAGCACTTAAGAGTTTTAAGTTTTGAGTAAGCAGGGTAAACTCTTGTCCTTTGTTTCTATCTTTTGCCATTTTTTCAACTTCGCTAAAAGTTGCATCTATTATCTCTTGCTCACTCTTTTTAAGCTCATTTGTCTTATCGATAAGAGCAGTTATCATCTTAACCGCCTCTTCACTACCAAAAGCCTCTTTAAGCTGGTTCATCTCTTTTGCATCTAAGCTTTTACCAAACTTTGTTTTTATCTGCTCCAGTATCTTTACCATCGGCAAAAGATTTCCTTTTGTATCTAAAAAGGATAAACTAAGTTTCTCTTGAGCTTTAACTGCACTGCTTAAAAAGGCTCTATAAGCAGTTCCAGCCTCTGCCGCACTATTAAAAGCTCCCTTTGCATTTCCTATAACAGCTAACTCTTGCTCTAAGCTAACACCCATCTTTTTAGCCATAGCACCGATATTTGATATACCAAGCACCAAATCACTTCCATCGGTTCTAAAAGCTTTTACCGCCTTAGATATACTCGCACCAAATCTTTTCCCAAAGTCAAAATCATTCTCATCTTTATTTTTAAATATCTCATATCCAAGAGCATATAGCTTTGTCATCTCATCAACCGTGCTTTTTGTAGCCCTTGCAGTAAGAGTTGCAAAAGATGTATATTTTGCAACTCCCTCATCGCTTAGAGAGGATATACCGCTTTTTATGTCATAACTTGCTTTTATAAAATCTGGTGCAGTAACTTGAGCATACTCTGAAGACATCTTTTTAGCGACTTTTGTTATCTCTTTTATGCCGTTTTCATCTATACCAAGAGTTGCTATATCTCCTTGAGCCTTTTGTATCTCTTTAAATTCACTCACAAAAGAGGTTATCTTATCAAGCCCCATTTTTCCAGTAGCAGTTGCAAAAGCTGAGTATTTAGCTACACTTAAACTAAGCTCTTTAAGTCTGCTGTTTGCTTTTTGTGCTTTAAGTGCCGTTTTTTCAAGTTCGCTATTTATCTTTAGTTTCTTGCTGTTTAGTCTATCTATCTGTTTGCTTACTCTTTTAATATCGGAGTTTACTTTTATGGCACTTTGATCTGCACTTTTTAGCTTCTCTTTTAGGTTTAGTTTTTGTGAGTTTAGAGAGTTTATACTCTTATCTATCTTTTCTATCTCATTTTTAAATTTGTTAGCATCTATTTTTCCGGATTTTAACTCTTTTTTTAGTGTGAGTTTTTGTTTGTTTAAACTATCTACTTTTGTATCTATCTCTCTTATGGTTTTATTTAGCTTTTTTGCCTCATTCCAGCTATCTTTTAGCTTATTGTTTAGCTTTATCTTTAAGCTATTTAACTTTTTTGCTCTCTCTTCTAACTCTTGTAGCTCTTTTGTAGCTTTGTTTGTCTCTATTGTGTTTAACTTTCCGTTAAGGGTGCTTACACTTTTGCTTATTTCGCCCAGGGGTTTACTAAAACTATCAACAAGGCTTAAAACCACCCCAAAAGCCATCATATTATCCATTTTCGTCCCTTTTATGGTATAATAAAATAAAAAAGAGGTTTCATGAAAGAGCTTATTTACTCCTTTTTTATTTTATTATGGTTAGTTGTAGCCTCTATTCTTACTACCGTAGTAGGCTATCTTTTTAACCTACCGGGTAGTCTAAGTATTTTTATAGCTCTATTTGTTCCAATCTTTTTTGCTCCGCTATTTCCAAAGCTCTTTTTAAATAGGAGCAGATAACACTTACTCTTAACTCTTTTATATCTTTGTAGCTAAAGTTAAGCTCTTTTATAAGCAAAACCACTACATCCTCAAAAGGATATAGCAGTTCACCCTCTAAACTAAAAAACCCATAAAACCTTTTGCTATCTCCATATAGTTTTTAGCACTAAAAGCTCTTATATCATCTTCGCTTAAACTATGTGATACTACACATCTTGCAGCAAGACCGGTTACACTTTTTCCTATGTTTACCTTTCCGCCCTCGCTTACCATCTCTCCTAAAAACTCCTCCATATCAGCTCCAGTTGGCTCTCTAAACTCAAGCTCTTTTATCTCTTTGTTATTTATATTTTCACTTTCTTTTAGCTCTATCTTGAAATTTTTCACAACTTCCTCCTTAACTTATAGCCGCTCTTGTATCTTCTAACAAATCTTTTCCGTTTATCTTAAAGATAGGCACACTAAGATCCACATATGCAACCTCTTTTCCATCAGTCTCTTTTGTATAAGAGATAGGATTTATCTTTAGTTTCCCTTTTTTGTTCTCTTTTACTTTTGTGCTATCTGCTTCAAAGTCAAAGTTACCTACCATAGTATGCACTATAGTTATCTCTTTGCCATCTTCTATAGCGACCTCTTTAAGCTCGAACTTTGCATTGTCTCCTTTTTGCATAGCCTCTAAAATGTTATTGTTCACACTGCTTAAAGTAACTTCCGCTTCCAAAGCTTCAGGCACTCCTATATCTATCTTATATCCCATAGGAGTTTCGGCTTTCATCGTTTTTATATCAGGCTCTTTAAAATCCTCAACTTTTCCTAAAAATCCAATTCCCAAAATCAAAAGATTATAATACTTACTAACTGCTGGTTTCATCTATACTCCTTAACTTACTATCTTATACACTACTGGTGCAAACTTATCTACTCTGTTAAACTCAACTGCTATCTTTGTAGGCTTTGGAGACTCTTGAGTATCTACTTTAAAGTAAAACTCTCCATTTGTTATAGCTGTTGGAGTAGTAAGTTTGGTATCAAGCTCTATCACACCGCCAAGTAGCACCTCTTTTCCTACCATATCGCTAACAAAAGCTCTTATAGTATCTTTTGCCTCTTTTACTGCTTTTGCTCCTCTATCACTATCTATAAAAGGAAAGATAGCAGGTAAAACCGCAAAAGTTAGTTTGTCAAATATTCTAACTCTTGTTGCATCTTGCAACAGCGGATCAGCTGAGCAGGTTTGATAGTTCCAAACTCTTATACCGTTAAAAGCGATAAAGCTTGTTATCTGGTTTTGAGTTAAAAAATCTGTCTCATCACTAAGCCCAAGCACAAAATCAACCTCGCCATCAGCTCTTGCAACCGGTAGAGTTTTGTTGCTCAAGCTATAGCTCCAACCAACTCCTCTTGTAGTATCACTTGCATCTACTACACATCTAAAGATACTTAAAACAAAGTTCGCACTAAAAGTATCTTCACTATCACTTAAAACATTCCAATCAACCAAATCGGTATATACAGGTGTAACCCTGTAGCTTCCAAACTGCTCTCTTTTTGTTTTAGCATCACTTCCACTTGTAGCTTTTAAGTCTATAAAACCTCTTGCTCTTAAGATATCAAGAGTAGCTATATATTGCTTTGCAACATTTACATCATATGTAAAGTCAGCCACCCCTATAATATCCGGGCGAAGATGATATTTTGCAGGGATGTTTTTTATACTTGCTATCGCATTTATAACATTTGTTTTAAGTTTGCTTTTGTCATTGTCATACTTTGCGATTACAACTACAGTAGGAACTATAAGCTCATACTTGTTTACAGCCCAAACAAGGTATTTAAAAAGATTTCCTTTTATCGTTCCGGCTTTTATCCCCTCTTTAACCTGCTCTAAAGTTCTATCTTTATTGTTTACCTTTTTTAGCTTTACAAAATACTCTAAAGCCTCATCTAAACTATCAAAATAAAACATCTTATTTTTACTGACTTCATTTGAAGTTAAAACCAAGGCAATAGGCTCTGTTGCCGATACTCTAACAGGTCTTGCACCTATTGCCTTCCAACTACTTACAACTCCTCTTGTTATGCTCATATCTGCTCCTTTTTGTCTTTTTACAGTGGATATTTAGGATAGTTTGGCTCTCTATCTTCAGCTATTGCTTTTTTTAACTCTGCTTTGCATTTTTGCACCCAAGCTACACGAATTCCAACTTTTAAAAGTTGCTTCATCGCAGTTTTGTTTTCACTTGCTACATCCTCTAAAAGCTCATCTAAATTTTTGCCATTTTCAAACTCAAGCACTTTTTTAACTACTATTTGTTCTAAATTTTCAAAACCTCCTGCTTTTAAAACATTTTCATAGTAGAGTTTATCTGCTAAGTCGCTATTTTGTTTTGTTTGTGGGTAATGCTGGTAGATATAGTTAGTTATTTGTATTTTTAACTCTTTTTCAGAATATACGATTATAATTTCATCTTTAGAATAACCACTATCT
>CAZUPK010000078.1:0-7345 GCA_964622255.1 uncultured Campylobacterales bacterium | reverse complement strand
ATAAAAACTATCTCTTTTTCTCTTTAGTGATTTAAAAAGTTTGTTTTGGCATAAAAAGATGCCATTTTCTATATATGATGACTTTAGTTTAGAGATATTTTCATTTTTAAATGTTATCTCTTTTGTTAGTCTTTTTATAACTATTTGAGAGATGTTTCTTATGATGTGCATAGCACGAAAACTTTTTCTTACAAGCTTTCTCTCACTTATATTTAATCTTTTAGCGATGTTTGGTGCATACTCTATGATAACTTGGTCTTGTCTTTTACCAAACTCAAGATGCATAGCACTTCTAACTCTATATAAAAATTCAATTGAGCTAAGCATAGAGTCATATTCGTGATAGCTGATAATATATGATGGTAACTCTTTTATTTTTGGTGTGTTGAACTTTATTTTTGCTATCCAATAGATAGTATTAAAATCCCTAAGTCCTCCGGGAGAGTTTTTGATATCGGGTTCCATAGAAAAGGGATACTTTTTCCTTCTACTTTGATACTCATCAAGTTTTGCTAAAATAAATTTTTTAGGCTCATCTTTTATGATAGTTTTTAAAGAGTTTTCTACCTTTACCCATAAAAGTTTACTTCCACCTATATATCTTGATTCTATAAGAGCGGTTTTTATAGTATGATCGCTTCTACTTGCATCTTTTAACTCCCTTACTTCGTGAACCCTGTGTCCTAGTTTCATACCGCTATCCCACAAGAGTTGCATAAACTTTTCTATGATATTTTTTATCCTAAAGCCATTTATCTCTTCGTAAACTATCATAAGATCTATATCGGAGTAAACACATAGTTGCTCCCTGCCATAAGAGCCTAAGGCCACCAAAGTTATAGGTATGGAGTTTGAAAGTGGTAGATAATCTTTGAAAAAAGTTCTTAGAGTGTATTTGTAAGCACTTTTTATGATAGAGTCTATATTTTTTGTATGGCGAACTAAAAAGTTTTTTCCTTGATCACTTTCAAAGACTTCATTTAGGGAGTTTAAATAACTTTTTATCTCATTTTTTATAAGTTTTGAGACTTCAAAATCATCAGCCTTTTGATAAATAAGCTCCTCTATTTTTTGTTCTAATTTCATTAATTTCTCTATTTTATTTTTCTTTAATATATTTTATCAAAAGAGTTTTATAGCAATATGTATCTAAGTAATTTAAATTTATAAAATAAAAAATTATTTTAATATTAAATATATTTAACTATTAATAATTAAAATCAAATAATATAAAAAAATCAATTTTTTTACTTAACAGCTTAGTAACTAAAACTTTTATATACTCTTGGTTACTTTAATGGTAAGAGGTTATTTGGATGAAAAAAGTTTTAATTGCTTTATTTTTATTTATCTCTTTATTGGATGCTAAAATCATTATAACTTCTATGGTAGGAAATCAGGTTACAAAACCATCAAAAGAATTTAAAGATGATGAAACTATGTTTGGGTTGGGTATTAGAACATATATGGATGATAGTTTTGCTGTAGATGTAAGAATCGAAAGTTCAGACTCAAACCAGATGGCTGACGGTGGCAGAACAGATCTTGAAAGAGGTAGTGTAAATCTTTTTTATGATTTTATTTTAGAAGATAAAGTTTCTCCATATTTACTTGTAGGTGTAGGTTATGAAAAATTGCATAGAACATATCTAAATATAAAGTCTCAACCATTTTATCAAGCAGGAGGTGGTATAAGATTTAATTTAACTAAAAATCTTGGATTTATTACAGAGGTAAAGTATCTTAAAAAAAATAATACAAAAGATAATGAAGTTATTGCAACTTGTGGTTTAGGAGTAAAACTTAAAAGTGATGAATGTAAAATAAATAGTGATTTGTTATATGAAGAATATAAAGAGAAAAATTGTATAGCTAAACCAGCCATAAAACCTATGGTGGCTAATAAAAAGGGTGATAAAAGTATTGTTTTTGATAATGGAGTTATGATAAGCAAGTGTTTTTTAAAGGATAAAAAAAGTATTAGATTAAATGCGGTTTCAGTATCCTTAAAAGAAAACTATATACAGGTTGCTGCACTTTCTCAAAAATCAAATATTATTAAAACAGTAAAAAAATTGAAATCAAATGGATTTAAAATAAAAACTATAAAAAAAGATACTGTTACTGTTGTGCTTGTTGGACCATATGCTAAAAATAGTATTTTTAAGATATATAAAAAGATTAAGACAATTCAAAAAGATGCTTTTTACAAAAAATTATAAAAAATTGTAGAAAAAATTAAATAATTTCTCTTTTTGGTCGATTTACTTCAAAATATATTGGAGGATTTCGGTATGAAAAGAGAAATTTTGCTTATTTTGGCATTTGCAACAGCACTATTTGCAAAGACTGAATTAAGTTTAAATGCAGGAACAAATAGTTTTGATAGCAAGGAAAGCCTAGAAAAAACTACCTCTATAGGTGTTAGAGGGGATTTTTATATTGATAATGTTTATCATATAGATTTAGGTTACGATGATTTTGGTGATGTTCGTTCCAAAGATAGTAATACTCCTGTTTCTATTAAAAGGTTTTATACACAGTTTTCAGCTGACGGAGAAGAGGAGTATTATGTAGTGCCAACACTTTCATTTGGTGTGGGTTATGAAAAACAAAAGGCTGATGAGAGTGATTCTGAGTCATATTTATCTCTTGGAATAAATTTTAGATATAATGTATCAGATAGTTTCAACTTTTTACTTGGTTCAAAAGTTCTTTGGAAAACTTCATCAAGAAATATTGACTATCATACTACATTTGGAATGGGGTATTTAGTAGATGACGAACCTGTAAATAATGAAAATAAAAGTGTAGAAGAGGTTATAATTCCCAAAAAAAAGTTAAATATTTCAAATGTTTTTGGCACAAAACAGGAGATGGTTAATCAAAAGCCATCTATTGACGATAGCAAGTGTAAAAGTGTAGAGATTGGTGCTACTAAAGTGCCTAACAATATTAATCCTGTATTAGAGGTTAAACCTCAAGAGGTATATACTCCAGATGCTCAGCTCCCTATTCCTGTTCAAACTGTTGTTCAAGCCCCGATAGTTCAGGCCCCGATAGTTCAAAACAAAGTTGAAAGAGTTATTAGAAGAAATACTGGAGTATTTATACAAGTTGGTGCATATGCAAAATATCTACCTACGAAAGCTTTAAAAAGATTAGCTAATAATGGAAATCATATTATTTTAAGGCACCGAGGAAATATAACTAAAATATTAATTGGGCCATACCATTCAAGAAGAGAGGCTTTAAAAGCTATGTCTAAAATCAAAAGAATAGTTCCACAAGCTTTTATCTATAAAGGAAAATAAGATACAATCACCTCCAAAAAGGTGGGGGTGTTTTATGCAAGAGCTAATAAAGAAAATACAAGATGGTAAAAGAGTTGATACTAAAGAGGCTTTAAAGCTTTATGAACTAGATCTCTTTACTCTTGGAAAATTAGCATCACTAAAAAGAGAGGCTCTTTATGGTAAAAAAACTTTTTATAATATAAACAGACATATAAACCCTACTAATATCTGTAAAGATACATGCAAATTTTGTGCATTTTCTGCAAATAGGAAAAATCCAAATCCTTATACTATGACTTTTGATAAGATACTAAGTATCGCTGGTGAAGCTATAAAAAATGGAGCAAAAGAGCTTCATATAGTTTCAGCTCATAATAATCAAGTGGGACTTGATTGGTATATGGATATGTTTAAAGTTATAAAAAAGAATTTTCCTGATGTTCATATTAAAGCACTAACCGCTGCAGAAATAAACTTTTTGGCTACTGAATATGGTTTTTTGCATCAAGAGATAATAAATATGATGATAGAAAGCGGAGTGGATTCTATGCCAGGAGGTGGGGCGGAGATATTTGATGAAGAGATAAGAAGGTATATATGTAAAGGAAAAGTTAGTAGTAGTGACTGGCTAAAGATACATAGACTTTGGCATCAAAAGGGAAGAAAGTCAAATGCAACGATGCTTTTTGGGCATATAGAAAATAGATCTCATAGAATAGACCATATGATAAGACTAAGAGAGCTTCAGGATGAAACAGGTGGGTTTAATGCCTTTATTCCCTTAGTTTATCAAAGAGAAAATAACTATTTAAGGGTAGAAAACTTTTTAACTTCTACAGAGATACTAAAAACTATGGCGGTAAGTCGTATTGTTTTGGATAACTTTCCACATATAAAAGCTTATTGGGTAACTTCAACCGTAAATTTAGCTTTGGTTGCTCAAGAGTTTGGGGCTGATGATTTAGACGGAACTATACAAAAAGAATCTATAAATTCTGCGGCTGGAGCAAAAAGTGCAAACGGTATGAAAGAGGAAGAATTTATAACACTTATAAAAAACAGTGGATTTATCCCAACCCTTAGAGATAGTTTATATAACGAACTTTAACTTTTGCTTGTTTATATGCCATAGATTTTAGACTGCATTGTATTTTGATGAGAACAAGAAGTAGAGTTTTACTCCACTTCTGCATCTATAACATCATCGTCATCTTTTTTCTTTGATTCTGATGCTCCTTGCCCATTTCCAGTCTGTTCTTTTGCATAAGCTTGTTCAGCTAATTTGTGGCTTACTGCTGTTAGAGCTTGAACTTTTTCATCTATTTGTTCTTTAGTCGCATTTTCATCTTTCAAAACAGCTTTTAGTTCTCCAACCGCTTTTTCGATATTTGCTTTATCATCAGCACTTACTTTATCACCTAACTCTTTTAGAGTTTTTTCTGTTTGGTGAACTAGTGCATCAGCTTGGTTTTTAGCTTCTACTAGTGCTTTTCTTTTTTTATCTTCAGCTTTGTTAGCCTCTGCATCAGCTACCATTTTTTGTATTTCTTCTTCACTTAGTCCACTTGAACCTGTGATTTTGATCTCTTGTTGTTTACCACTAGCTTTATCTTGAGCAGAAACTGTTAAAATACCATTTGCATCTATATCAAAAGTAACCTCTATTTGTGGCACTCCCCTTGGTGCCGGTGGTATTCCCTCGAGATTAAATTGTCCTAAAGATTTGTTATCTCTAGCAAACTCTCTTTCACCTTGCACCACATGGATGGTAACTGCCGGTTGGTTATCCTCAGCTGTTGAGAAAGTTTGAGTCTTCTTAACAGGGATAGTAGTTCCTTTTTCTATAATCTTAGTTGTAACTCCACCAAGAGTCTCTATACCAAGGCTTAGCGGTGTAACATCTAGTAAAAGAACATCTTTAACATCGCCTTTTATAACAGCTCCTTGAATTGCTGCACCAATAGCAACAACTTCATCAGGGTTTACAGACTTATTTAACTCTTTGTTAAAGAAAGCTTTAACTTTTTCTTGAACTAGTGGAACCCTTGTGCTACCACCAACCATAACGATTTCTTTTATTTCATTTTTACTGATGCCACTTTCACCTATAACTTCTTCTATCTTGGTTATTGTTTCACCTACCAAATCCTCTATCAAAGACTCAAATTTAGCCCTAGTTATTTTTTTAACTAAGTGTTTTGGTCCTGTTGCATCAGCTGTGATAAAAGGTAGATTTATCTCAGTCTCTGTTGCGGCTGAAAGTTCTTTTTTAGCCGCTTCTGCAGCCTCTTTAAGTCTTTGAAGAGCCATAACATCACTTTTAAGATCTATACCATTATCACTTTTAAACTCTCCCACCAACCAGTCTATAAGTCTATTATCAAAATCATCACCACCTAAGAAAGCATTTCCACCTGTTGCCAAAACTTCTACTACATTGTCTCCGGTTTCCAAAACGGTAACATCAAATGTTCCACCACCAAGATCATAAACAACTATATTTTCAGACTCACTTTTATCAAGTCCATATGCAAGTGCTGCTGAAGTTGGCTCGTTGATAATTCTTAAAACATTAAGCCCTGCTATAACTCCTGCTTCTTGAGTCGCTTTTCTTTGGCTATCGTTAAAATATGCCGGAACTGTAATAACAGCATCAGTTACACTCTCACCAAGGAAAGCTTCTGCATCTTCTTTTAGTTTCATTAAAACTTTTGCACTTATTTCTTGAGGTGTATAAGTTTTTCCATCAACTTCGATAGCACAAGCTCCATTCCTATCTACCACATGGTAAGGAAGTCTTTTTTTAGCCTCATCTGCTTTATCTTCATTGCACATCAATCCCATAATTCTTTTTATAGAGTAAATAGTTTTTTCCGGATTTGTTACCATCTGTCTTTTTGCAGGATCACCTACTAAAACCTCTCCTTTATCAGTAAAAGCTACTACCGACGGAGTCGTATTTTTACCCTCTTTATTTGTTACTACTTTACTCTCTCCTCTTTCATATACTGCTATACAAGAGTTTGTTGTTCCTAAATCTATACCTATAACTTTACTCATAACTCTCTCCTTTTATTTATTTTATTTACAAATAGAAACCATTGCTGGTCTTAATATCCTATCTCTTATCTTGTATCCTTTTTGGAATACTCTAACAATCTCTCCTTTTTTATGTTCATCGCTATCGACTTGCATAATAGCTTCGTGGAAATTCGGATCAAATCCATTTTCCACATCCACTAACTCTATACCATTTTTTTCAAAAACCTTTTTAAATTGCTCTATAGTTAGGTTGATACCTTCTCTTATCTTTTCTAAACTTTCATTTAGATTTTCTTCATCAACCTCTAAAGATGCCGCACTATCAAGAGAATCTATAACACTTAAAAGATCTCTTGCAAAGCTTTCGTGAGCATAAGCTACTGATTGAGATTTTTCTTTTTCCATTCTCTTTTTAAGATTTTCATAATCAGCTAAATCCCTAAGCCTTAACTCTTCAAGCTCTTTAACTTTTGTCTCTAACTCTTGACAATCTGCAGAGTTTTTATCTTCCTCACCACCCTCTTGTATATCTTGTTCTTTGTCATCCTCTTGAACAGATATCTCCTCTTCTAAAGAGAGGTCATCTTTTTCTTCAAGCTTTTCTTCATCTTTTTTACTCATCTCCACTCCTTGTGAACATATTAGCAAACAATATTCTATTTGCCAGTGGGGTAATTATACAACTTTAGTCTCTATTTGTCAAGGAAAAATTGATTTTTTTAAAATAAACTTCTTTAGCCTTATATACTCAACTTTAACAAAAGAGTTATCTCTAAGAAAAAAAGCATTTTAAAAAAAAATTTTTAGGGATTTTACACTTAAATATAGATAGTAAACTTAGGCTTTTAGAGTTAAAGGATGTTATTTATAAAGTTTTTGAAAAAAGTTACCACTTTAGAAAAAATAGTAGTTTTTTTTTCAAAATCCATATTTAATATGGAAAAAACCTCTTCTAAACCATCTTTTTCAATATCTGTTAGTTTTGTTATCATAATTTTTTAAAACCT
>CAZUPK010000077.1:0-13737 GCA_964622255.1 uncultured Campylobacterales bacterium | reverse complement strand
GTTACTAAACCAAAAGGCAATTTTAAGTAAAATACCTCACAGATGTATAAATGCTAAGGATTATTTATGAACTTTACTGATTTATTTAAAAATTTTAGAAAAGAGCAACCATCTAAAAGTGAAGCACCAAGTCATTGGGTTAAATGTAAAAAGTGTAACTCTTTGATGTATTATAAAGAGGTAGAAGCAAATCAAAATGTTTGTCCAAAATGTGAGTATCATTTTAGGATAGGACAAAAAAGAAGGATAGAGCTTTTAGTTGATGAGGGAAGCTTTATAGAAAAAGATGCCGATTTGATACCGGTTGATCCACTTAACTTCGTTGATAAAAAGTCATATAAAAAAAGAATAAAAGAGGGAGAGGCTAAGAGTGGTAGGCAGTCTTCTGCTGTTAGTGGAGAGTGTTTGATAAATAGCATCCCGACTCAACTTGTTGTATTTGACTTTAACTTTATGGGTGGAAGTTTAGGCTCTGTTGAAGGTGAAAAGATAGTAAGAGCGGTAAATAGAGCGATAGAGAAAAAGCAGGGAGTCGTTATCATAAGTGCAAGTGGTGGAGCTAGGATGCAAGAAAGCACTTTCTCCTTGATGCAGATGGCAAAAACTTCGACAGCACTAAAAAAGTTAGCAAAGCATCATCTTCCTTATATCTCTATACTAACAGATCCTACTATGGGTGGAGTTAGTGCTTCATTTGCTATGCTTGGAGATGTTATTATCGCAGAACCGGGAGCTTTGATAGGTTTTGCCGGACAAAGAGTTATCAAGCAAACTATTGGTGCAGAACTTCCAGAAGGCTTTCAAACTGCAGAGTTTTTACTCGAACATGGATTTTTAGATATGGTTGTAAAAAGAACGGAGCTTAAATATAGAGTAGGGCAAACTTTGAAGTATTTTTCAAACTATATGGATTTAAACTCATATGAAAAAGATAAAAAAGTAGAAGAAGTTGAGTAAGCTTTATGCACTTTTTGATTTTGAGTTAAATCAAAAATATCAAAAAAGTATCGAAGAGTTTGTCAAGGTTTGTAAAAAGCTTGATGCTAAAATTATCCAGTATAGAGATAAAGTTAGCGATATAGATACAAAGATAAAAAACCTCATAAAACTAAAACAACTTTGGAAAGGGATACTTTTAGTAAATGATAGTGTTGAGTTAGCCCTTTTTTGTAATGGAGTTCATCTTGGACAAGAGGATTTAAAAACTTTTGATTTTGATAGTAAAAAAGCAGTTAAAAAAGTAAGAGAGCAAATAGGCAAAAAGATACTAGGACTTTCTACTCACAACAAAGAGGAGATAGAGATAGCAAACTCTTTGGATATAGACTATATAGGTTTAGGAGCATATAGAGACACTTCTACTAAAAAAGATATAAAGGGGGTTTTAGGTTCATATGTAGAAAAGCTTTCAAAACTTTCAACTCATCCAGTAGCCATTATCGGTGGAGTAAAGGTAAAAGATGAGATAGATTTTGCAGAGTATAGGGTGGTTGGTAGTGATCTCTATCTATACTATTGAAACTATTGAAAAAAATTCTTGTGATGAGTTTGAAGGGACTTTAAAAAACTATGAAAAGATGATCTCAAAATATTCCAAACTAAAATGCAACTCTATCTTTTCAAACAAAATCACATAAGCTCAAGATCAAGGTGCCAAGTTAGCCCAAAAAAGTTATGAAGAAGCCTTTTTACCTTACCAAGCCTTGCCATAAAGCCCTCGGCTTTAGCCATAGGGATATAAGGCAATAGAAAGTTCGATAGAGAGTTTATCTTCCTTGAGAACTTTCTGATAATGCTTATATTATATTCAAAATTATGTTATAATACTTTATATGAAAGATATGAAAGATACAAACAAGTCAAAGACCAAAAGAGAAATTAGAGTTGATATTGTAGGAACAGTCTGTAACCATTGTATAGCACTTCATAGAAGATATTACATCGGGTAAAATTGTGGGTATCGATTTTACTCTTAAAACATTTTGACTCTATCTAACAATATAGCCTATCTATGCGAAATAATAGCAAAAAAATGGATGAAAGTAAAATATTAAAGAGATAAAGACACAATTTGTAGCTTAAGAAGCTCCTCTTTTACCATCTCTTTTCTTTTATATCTTATCATATAAGAATTTAATCTGTTTTTTCTTGTTCAGTTTTTGAGGACTGACATACTAATATCTCCCTTTGTCCTTTATGATTTGGTGCTGAGATGATTCCTGCCATCTCTAGTTGCTCTATTATCCTAGCTGAACGGTTATAACCTATTTGCAGTTTTCTTTGTATGTAGCTTATAGAGGTCTTTTTATCTGTTAAAACTATATTTTTTGCTTCATCAAATAGCTCATCAAACTCATTACTACTTTCACTGTTTGTTCCACTTGGAGCTGAAGTTACGGCACTGCTACCACTTGGATTTGGCTCACTTAGATAGCTTTCATCATACTGAACTTTTCTTTGGGCTTTTAAAAATTCAACTATCCTTTCTATCTCCTCCTCTGTTACAAACGGTGCGTGAAGTCTTACAAGAGAGCTAGTTCCAGGAGGTGTAAATAGCATATCACCTTTACCCAAAAGACTATCTGCTCCGGTGCTATCAAGTATAACCTTTGAGTCTATCTTTTGTCCCACTTTGAAACTCATACGACTTGGAAGATTTGCTTTTATAAGTCCTGTTACAACATCTACACTTGGTCTTTGAGTTGCAACGATAAGATGGATACCACTAGCTCTTGCCATTTGAGCTAGTCTTGCTATGTAAAATTCAACATCTTTTCCACTTGTCATCATAAGATCAGCTAACTCATCTATGATAACTACTATGTAAGGAAAAGGTTCATATCCATCTTTTTTTGCTTTTTCGTTGTAGTTTACAATATTTTTTGTCTTTGTTTTTGCCATCAATTTATATCTTCTTTCCATCTCCACAACCATATTTGCCAAAGCCATAATAGCCTGTTTTGCTTGAGTTATAACCGGAGTTAAAAGGTGAGGTATATCATTGTAGATAGAAAACTCTAACATCTTTGGATCTATCATTAAAAACTTTAAATCATCTGGAGAATTTTTATAAAGCAAGGATACTAGCATAGCATTTATACCTACACTTTTACCACTTCCGGTTGTTCCTGCTATAAGTAGGTGGGGAAGTTTTTTTAGATCTGTTATAAAAGGATTTCCCACTATGTCTTTTCCTACAACCATAGTAAGGGGAGATGATGCAGTTTTAAAAAGTTTAGTATCCAGTATCTCTCTTAAATAGATAGTTTCACTTTCGTTATTTGGTATTTCTATACCTACAACATCTTTTCCGGGGATTGGAGCTTGAATACGAATTGTTTTTGCTTTTAGTGCCATAGCTAAGTCATCTTGAAGAGTTAGTATCTTTGAAACCTTGATATTTGCAGCAGGTCTAAACTCAAAAGTTGTAACTATAGGACCTGAGTAAGTTGCAACAACATCACCTTCTATCTTAAAGTGTCTTAGTTTACTTAAAAGATTTTCTATTTTTTGATCTATCTCAGCTTCATCTATATGTTTTTTCTTTTTTGGAGGAGCATTTAGAAATTCTAACCTAGGAGGTTTAAAATTTTTTGATTTAGCTACATATTTTCCAGTTTCTATTTGTGAAAGAAATTTTTTATTTTCTGTTAACTCTCTTACTATCTTCACATTTGAGTGACTCTCACTAACTTCGTCTTTTTTATGATTGTCCTCGTCACTATCAGTTTTTTTCTCCTTTGTTTGAATGTTTATTGTTTTTTTCAAATTTTCCTCTATTTCATCGATAGGAACATCTATAATATCCTCATCCTTTTTTATAGTGGGGTTTATTTGTTTAGGTTCAGGTTCATTTTCTAGTGGCAAATCATATAGTTCTTCTGTATATGTTTTATTTAGTGTTATTTGGGGAAGAGATATTTTTTTCAGATTTGTTTTAACACTGTAAGCTTTATCAATCAAGTTATCAAAAGAGAATTCAAATAAAATATAATTTGATAGAAAAAGGAGTATAACTACTAGTAAAAAGGTTCCAAAAGCCCCTATATAGTCGTTAAAAGCTCTATATAAAAAATCACCTATTATTCCAGCCTTCTTTGTATCAAAAAACATACCTTGAAGAGTTAAAATAGCTAAGATAAAAAGAATGGCTCCAAGTGTAAAAATATAACCATTTTCTATATCTTCAAATTCATCTTTATATATTTTATATGACGGAATAAGTAGTAAAAATGGGTAAATATAGCCTACAACTCCAAAAAAGTTACGGTTTATGGTTCCTAAAGATGAACCAAGTTTTCCAACAGCCGGAAGATCTATAAAAAGTGTAGAGATACCCATAAAAAGTAAAACAAAAACACTTAAGGCAAAAGTTAATTCTTTCAAAGCTACAAATCCTTAGAAAAGTAAAATTTTTGATAATTATAGCAAAACTATTTTAAGCAATATCAGCATTCAATCCCAATGGGGAAGAGTACACCAATATGGTGACCACTTGAAGTATCAAAGGATACTAAAACAAGTAGGTATAATTTATCCAAGATTTCTACATCTAAAAAAGGACAAAAACCATATTAGCAAGTAATATTTTATCATATAAAGACTTTCTCAAAGATACATCAGAACCCTTACAACCCGATTTTATTGATACATTCTCTACATTTCTTACCAATTTTGATGTTTGTCCTTTACTGATTCCATAGTCTATTCCCATATGATATAGTGTCCTATACTCTCGATAATATTCCAGCATAAAAAGCACTCTATCTTCTTCACATAATTTAGGCTTCCTCCCTCCTTTTATGCCCTTTCTTTCTCTTTTCTTCTGCTTTTTTATACTCTTTTACCATCGCTTCAAATCTTGCTCTTTTTACACCAACTACTCTTTTAAAATTTTCATCATTTACTTTTTCAAATTTATCTATTTTTCTCATACTGATATTATATCATTTTTTTAGTTTTGCAAGAAGTCTAATAAAGGACAAATCAAATGTAAACTATACTAATCTATTTGGTATAATATAAGTTCAATAGTATCTTATACTCATAATTTTACAAATTTGTTCATAGATAAGGCACAATGATAAAAGTTATTTTGTGCCATAGTCAAGAGGTTGCGTTACTACACATATCGGTTTTTTTTAAAAAAGAGGTAAAAAAAGTTTTTTTTTAAGAAAAAAAGTGTATGATTTTTCAAAATTCGGCATAAAGGATACTAAAATGAGAAAAGCAGAATTAACAGAGGCAGTGGCAAATAAAGCTGGTCTTTCAAAAAAGGATGTAAATGCAGTTATCAATGCGACAATAGAAACCATCACGGAAGTTTTAAAAGCTGGTAAGAGTGTTAGCTTTATAGGGTTTGGTTCTTTCTCGACTGTTGCAAGAGCTGCAAGAACTGCAAGAGTTCCCGGAACTGGTAAAATTGTAGATGTTCCTGCAACAACAGCTGTTAAGTTTAAAGTTGGTAAACAACTTAAAGATGCAGTAGCTGGAAAACGGTGAAGCTATTTAAATATTTTAAGTGATTAAACTTTCCCAATGATTTGAGTTTTTTGTTGTAGTTTTGTTTTATCACAATCTTTTCGATAAAGCCCCGTTTTCTAAGACGGGGATGAGTTGAAAAAGATATTGCTAATTTTTTGAGTATTTACTATGATGCCATCAGAGTAGGAGATGGCGAGTATATGACTGATATTTCCCTACTTCTAAGAGTTAAATATCTCACTTGAGTATAAAGTGTATTGTTTTTGAAAAATAAAAATGTCAATCAATTGGTATTTGGTGTTAGAATTGTTCTTTGACCTCTCATTGGATATTAAACTCGAAAGCCTTACTTTTTGAGTTGTTCGAGTTGTAAGTATATAAGTATAGTTGTAAGAAAAAATATTTACTCTATGTTTACTCTTTTAGCATATACTTTCAAAGTAAACAAAGTTCATTCAAACACTCCTTTTGAAATTTTGGGAGATTATAGTCCGATGGGCTTAATCTCCTTTATTTTATCTTCAAAAGCTTTTTATTTTTATAGAAGTTTTTGACATCTTCGCTCACTCTTATGGTTTGTTCTATATATCTATCAAAATATGCTCTGTTAAATTCTATCTTTAAAGCTTTTGGATTTGATGATCTTGAAAGGGCTACATAGAACTGACTTGTTGCAAAGATATGCTCAACATTGCAAACTAACTCATCTATGCTCATTCCTTGAGATTTGTGTATAGTTATGGCATAACAGAGCCTTAAAGGAAACTGTTTTAGTGAGTATAAAACTTCACTCTTTACTTCATCACCATTAATTATACTTTGAGTAAGTTCAAACTCATATCTTTCAACTTTTATAAGTTTCCCTGTTTTTAAGTCTGAAACTATGATGCTATCTTCATCTATATATTCAACTATCCCTCTTTGTCCATTGTGATAAGTTCCCCATTTGTTAGTGGTAAAAAGAACTTTTGCTCCCTCTTTTAAAACTAAGTTATCTTCTATAGGCAAAGAGTTTATCCAACTTTGAACTCTTTTACACTTAAGTTTTTTATCCTTTTTGTTTTTTATACTATCTAATACAACCTTTTTTTGAGGGAGTGAATTTAACATTTGGTTGTTTAATTTTGTAGCTTCATAGTTTCTTCCAAAAAGGATAGATGGTTCTTTTAACTTTTTTGGCTCATCTTTTAAAGCAAGTAGATATCTCTTTACTTCACTTGTTACCTTACCAATTCTTATGGAGTTTAATATATCCATAAACTTTTTATCACTTGTTCTTTTAACCTCTATAAGTTCTACATTTATAAAATCAAAATATTCCCAAGCACTACTTTCAAAAGCATATATAGTATCGCCAAAGATAGAATTTGAATTTTGTTTTATGATGGGGGGAAGTTGAAAAAAGTCTCCTACCACCAAAAGTCGCCCTTTAAATCTGCCACTTCTTAAACGATAGAGTATCATATCCATCATAGATGCACTAACCATACTTATTTCATCTATGACCAAAAGATCAAGTTTCGAAAGTATCTTATAAAGCTTTTTTAGCCTTGATTGTTTATATCTATCATTAACTTTAAGTTCATCAAAGTTTGAACTGATACCGAAGATAAAAAAGCTATGTATCGTTTGTCCTGCTACATTTATGGCACTTATACCGGTGCTTCCTAAAGTTACTACATTCTTTTTTTTCAGTATATATTCTTTTACTATTTGATTTGTAAGAAAGCTCTTTCCTGTTCCAGCACCACCGGTTAAAAAGATGTTGTTGGTCTTTAAAAGTTCTAAAATGGTTGATAATCTATTTTGCACATATAACCTTTATACGATTTTAACTGCTATTTTAACTAATTTTTTTTTGGATACTTATAATTTGGATACTTATAGTAAAGTAAGATTTCCTCCAAAAACTGCCTACTGGTAAAACTACAATGGCAGAAATTAAAAGGACTTGCAAGTATGACGATTATTTTACAATCCAACTTTTTGAACAAGAGTAAAAATATGTTTAAGCTTAGTTTAAAATTTCGTGAAATTTGGCTAATAAAAAACTTATATGAAAGAACAGTGGTGTAACTTTATGTTTCCTAGCTCCTTTGTATTGCTTTATAATGAAGTTACTATCTCACTTATAAGATATTTATTGTTACTTGTTTTTATATAAATAAGTATTTTATGCTCTTTTTTTGAAAAGTAAATTTTAAATTTTTCACATTTTAAAGTGGTATCACTTAAAAATTTTATACCGTTTATCTCTTCTACTCTAACTAATGATTTGCTTTGTTTTAATATTTTCCAAGTTACTTTGGGTTTTGCTATATCATAGATACTATTTAAAGTATCCATTTTTAAAATATCTTTTTTTAGCAGTTTTAAATCTATACTTCTACTTAAAATAATATCACTTTTTAAAAGAGTTATCGTTTTTGAGAGATTTTTACTTTTTAGAGTAGTCCTTTTTAGATTTATATTGTTTAATCTTAAACTGGAGGTGCTTTTATATAAAAAGATCATAACAAGTGAAAATATAAATATTGATATGATTACCTCTATGAGTGTAAAAGCTTTTTTCATTTTAAACCCATTTGATAATATATACTACTACCATTTTTAGAGTAGATTTGAATTTGATTTATTTTTAAAGATATTTCATCTATTTTTTTTATAGAGAACTCTTTTATTCTTTTTGTTAATTTTATACCTTTAAGTTTTCGTCTTAATTCATCATCTTTTATATCATATCTTGTTCTTATTTGCTCATATAGATTTGAGTTCGATATAACTTTTGAAAATAAAGATAATGATGCTAAGTTTTCATACTCAAATTTTCTTTGATAGAAACTAAAATTATTTTTACTATTAATTGATATTTGAAATAGTGCTGTTGCCACGGTGGCTAAAATAATAACAGCTACTAAAACTTCTATAATTGTAAATGCTTTACTCTTCACTATTGAATTCCTCTAAAAGTTTTGTATTTTGATATGCTTCTATTGCATCAGACTCATTTGTAAAAACTTCACTATTTTTAAAGTATGGAAAAAATACTACATATTTTTCACCTTTTTTTATTATAAATGAAGATGAAGAGCCATTTTTATATATATTAAATTTCAAACAAACATCATATATTTTTTCATTTATTGAAATAGGTGCAAATTCTACTCTTTTAAGAGCATCATCCTCTACAGTATATACCTCTATATCTTTAAAAAGTTTTTTGTCAAAATCTTTTTCTTTATCATTGATAATAACCCTACTACATTTATCAAAAACAATCAACCTTACACTTTGAGAGTTATTTGATAAAATATCTTTTAAATTTTCAATTTTATTTATAGAAAGATTTTGTTTTTTATCAAGCTTTCCTAAAACTAAGGAGTAAACTATGCCTATTAGTATAATAACCAAGATTAACTCAAAAAGCGAAAAAGCTTTTTTATTCACAATCACCTCATAAAAATATTTTAGGTTTTTAGATGTTCCCTTGTGGTATAATAACTAACTAACATATAAAGGTAGTTTAATGGCAGAGAAAAAAATACTATTGTTGGAAGATGATGATATATTAAATGAAACTGTTACAGAGTTTTTAGAGGATAATGGATATAAAGTTACAAGTGTAAAAGATGGTTATGAGGCATATGATTTAATCTATGAAAATAGTTTTGATATATTGCTTTTGGATGTAAAAGTTCCTTCTATCAGTGGTTTTGATATGTTAAAGGAGCTTAGAGAAAATGGGAATACCACTCCAGCTATCTTTATAACATCGCTAAACTCCATAGATGATTTGACTAAAGGATTTGATAGTGGCTGTGACGACTATATAAAAAAACCATTTGTTTTAAAAGAACTTTTGGTAAGAGTTGAGTCTATATTAAAAAGAAATTTTTTTCATACTGAAAATAAAAAAATAAAGATAGATAAAAATATTGAATATGATATAGATGCAAATCTTTTGTATATAGATGGGAAAGAACAAGCTTTAAATAATAAAGAGAGTAAACTTTTAAAATTATTTTTACAAAATAGCAATCAAGTTCTCTCTCACGAAAGGATATATGATTGTTTATGGGATTTTGATGAAACTTATTCTGAGAGTGCATTAAGAACATATATAAAAAATTTAAGAAAAATAGTAGGGAAAGAGAAGATTGTCAGTCTTAAAAAACAGGGATACAAGTTTATTAGAGAGTGAGAAAAAGACTTTTCACTCATTTTTACTTTTATATACTATTTTTTCACTAGTTATTTTAATCTTTAGTGGGGTCTTACACTATAAAATACAAAAAGAGTTGATGTTTGAAAGACAAAATAGTAACTTAAAAAATTATTCTTCAAAACTTATAAAAAAGTTGGAGTTTATGCATAAAAACTTTCATAACGGTATAGAGTATCCAAGATTTAAAAAATTTAATTCAGCAATATATGATAGTTCTGAAAAATTGATTTTTTCAACTCTTAAAGAAAAAAATGTAAATCTAAATTCAACTATTTATAATATAAATAACAAAATTCACTATATAAGGCTTTTAAATTCATTTTATTTGGGTGCTATGTATGTAGTGATAGAGATAGAGGATAATACACTTGAGCATTTTTTTTCAGCCAATGTGGTTGTATTGGGATTGATTTTATTTTTTATTTTGATTATTGCAGGATATTTCTTGGCAAAGCTAATGCTAAAACCTATGAGAAATAGTTTATATCTTTTGGATAGATTTATAAAAGATACTACACATGAGTTAAATACTCCGGTAACATCTATCTTGACAAATGTGGAGATAATAAACAGAGATGTTATGGCTGAGAAAAATCTTAAAAAACTTAGAAGAATAGAGGTTGCGGCAAAAACTATTTCAAATATATATGAGGATTTAACATTTGTTGCACTTGGAAATAAAATACAAACACAAGATGAAGAGGTTGATTTAAAACTACTTTTACAAGAAAGAATAGAGTTTTTTAGAGCATTAGCCGATAGTAAAAATATAAAAATTGAAAGTGATTTATATCCAAGTAGTATTAAAATTGATAAAATAAAAATGACAAGAGTTATAGATAATCTTTTATCAAATGCTATAAAATATAATAAAAATGGTGGTTTTATAAAGATTTATACTAAAAGAGGTCTTTTTTATATAGAAGATAGTGGGATAGGGATAAAAAGTAGTCATATAGATGAAATTTTTAATAGATATTCAAGGTTCAATGATAGCGAAGGTGGTTTTGGTATAGGACTTAGCATCGTTTGGGCTATAACAAAAGAGTATAATATTGATATAAAATTTGATTCAAAAGTTGGTAAAGGGACAAGGGTAACTCTAAAATGGTAAAAAAAATGTTTATAGTATATCTTTTATTACAAACTATTTTATTTTCAGATATTTTTGAAAGGGAGTGTGTTTATTGTCATAAGATGCTTTCAGTAAGTTTAAAAGATACATTTTTTAAGTATTTACTAAGGTATAGCAGTGAACAATCTGTAAAATCAGTTATGTATTATTATTTAAAAAATCCTACAAAAGAGTTATCTGTAATGCCAAAGGAGTATATTAGGATATTTGGTATAAAACAAAAGTCAGATTTAAATAGTGATGAATTGAAAAAAGCAATAGATATATATTGGGAAAAATACAAAGTATTTGGAAAGATTAAGTAACTACACAATTTTTTCACTTAATATTTATATAATAAGGATGAAAGTTTATTAAGAAAACTTATGATAGATTAAATTTTCAAATTATTTTAAAAGGAGATGGTAATGAAAAAAGTTATCTTAGGTTTAACAGTAGTAGCAGTAGCAAGTCTTTTTGCAGAAGTAAATGTGGCAGCATGTGCAGGTTGTCATGGAGCAGATTTTGGTAAAAAAGCTTTAGGAAAATCTAAAATCGTTAAAGATATGACAAAAGCTGATATAGAGAAAGCTCTTAAAGGTTACAAAGATGGCACATATGGTGGAGCTATGAAAGGTCTTATGAAAGGACAAGTAGCTAAACTTAGTGATGCTGATATAAAAGAGATTGCTGAAAAATACGGTAAATAGTTTTACTTCATAAAAGGGGCATTTGCCCCCTTCTTATCTTCCTTTTTTATCTTCTGTCTATTAAAAAAGTTGTAATTATCCTTGTTGCAAATCATAAATTTATTCACTTTTAAGCCTTCAAGTAGTAAAGTCTGACATAACTTTAAATAAAAGGGAATGGTCAAATGGTTACGGCTAAAGATTTAGAAGCTATGGGAATTAAAGGGGTTGAGGAGATTTTTTATAATCCAACTTATAAAGAGTTAAAAAAACATGAACTAGATCCTAAATTGGAGGGATATGAAAAGGTTTATGAAACCGATCTAGGAGCTGTTGCTTGTGATACTGGTGAATTTACAGGAAGAAGCCCTAAAGATAAATATTTTGTAAATAGAGAACCATCAAATAAAAATATTGCTTGGGGAAATATAAATCAAAAGGTTGATGAAAAGATATTTAACAGACTTGAAGAGGTAGCAAAAAAACAACTATCAAATAAAAAGCTTTATGTGATGGATCTTTTTACAGGTTCAAGTGATGCTAGTAAAAAGAAAATAAGATTTATAACAGAGGTTGCTTGGCAAGCTCATTTTGTCAAAAACATGTTTATAAGACCAACAGAGGAAGAGTTGAAAGATTTTGAACCTGATTTTACTGTCTTAAATGCAGCAAAGGCTGTAAATAAGGATTGGGAAAAAGATGGATTGAACTCCGAGGTATTTGTTGGATTTGATGTAGAGAAAAACAAAGCTATTATGCTTGGGACTTGGTATGGTGGAGAGATGAAAAAGGGAATTTTCTCTATGATGAACTATTGGTTACCACTTGAGGGTAAACTCTCTATGCACTGCTCTGCAAATGTTGGAGAAAAAGGAGATACCGCACTCTTCTTCGGACTTAGTGGAACCGGAAAAACAACTCTTAGCACAGACAGCAAGAGAGCTTTGATAGGCGACGATGAACATGGATGGGATGAGGATGGTATTTTTAACTTTGAGGGTGGATGTTATGCAAAAGTTATAAATTTAAGTGCAGAGGATGAGCCGGAAATTTATGGGGCTATAAAAGAAGATGCACTTTTGGAAAATGTTGTTA
The DNA here is from genome assembly GCA_964622255.1 of uncultured Campylobacterales bacterium. Classification (GTDB taxonomy): domain Bacteria; phylum Campylobacterota; class Campylobacteria; order Campylobacterales; family QNZT01; genus SZUA-1377. The sequence goes on along the minus strand of CAZUPK010000077.1, from coordinate 1,130 downwards.
TTAGGGATAGAAAAGTTGACTTTGGTGATGGAAGCAAAACTGAAAATACAAGAGTTTCATATCCTATATGGCATATAAAAAATCATAAAAAAAACCTTCAAGCTGGACATCCAAAAAATATTATCTTTTTAAGTGCTGATGCTTATGGAGTTTTACCTCCAGTAAGCAGACTTACAAAAGAACAAGCTATGTATTACTTTTTAAGTGGATATACTGCAAAAGTTGCAGGGACTGAGAGAGGTATAACAGAGCCTGTTACTACCTTTAGTGCATGTTTTGGAGAAGCTTTTTTACCACTTCATCCAACTGTTTATGCAAAACTTTTAGGAGAGAAGATAGATAAGTATGATGTAAATGTTTTCTTAGTAAATACTGGGTGGACAGGTGGAAAAGCGACTGATGATGGCATAAAAAGGATGAGTCTTTCAAAAGTAACAAGACCTTGTATAAATGCCATCTTAGATGGAAGTATCCATAACTGTGAGTTTGATAAAACAGATACTTTTGGACTAGAGTTTCCAACAAATCTTCCAGGAGTTGATCCTAAAGTGTTAAATCCTAAAAATGCTTGGAAAGATAAAGAAGCTTACTATGCTACACGAGAACAGTTAGCAAAAGAGTTTATAGAGAACTTTAAAAGATATGATGATGAGGAGATAGCAAAAGCTGGACCTCAACTTGGTTAAACTTCTTTTTTTGCTGATGCCATTTTGGCTTTTTGCTAAAAATATAGATCTTCTTCTTTTGGAGGTTTATAAAGATCAAAATATAACCAGTTGGGTTATGAGCAAAAAGCTTGATGGTATCAGAGATTATTGGGATGTTAAAAGGTGCTAATAGGCCAATTCCTGTTATAAAGTCAGAATCCCCTTAATTTATTGATGGGGAGTATATCAAAACAGGAAAGTTTTATTTTCTAAAACAAAATTTTGAAAATTTTCTAAAGTTTTTTACCTGTTTTCCGATTTTTTTTTACAAAAAATAAAAGAAGAAAGTGATGAGAAAACTGTTTTTGACAATACTATTGGCAAGTATAACTCTTTTTGCATTTGATATAAATAGTGCTACAAAAGAGGATTTTATGAAAATAAAGGGCATAGGTACTAAAAAGGCTGAAAAAATAATAGCAT
>CAZUPK010000076.1:0-14322 GCA_964622255.1 uncultured Campylobacterales bacterium | reverse complement strand
CCAAAAGGGTAAACCTACTCAAACACCTACTGCTCGTTGGGTTTTTCAGACCTTTATAGATATTCATCTGTTATCTATCGGCACTACTCAACAGATTATTATGAATTTAAAGGATTATCATCGAGTTTTACTTGGAGTATTGGGTAAAAAATATTTAATTAATTATTTGTTGCTTTAGGGGTGGGGAATGTCAGTTATTATACTTTTATTTTTCTAAATCTGTCTTTTTTATAGGGGTATTATACTTGACAAAAAATAGAAATTGCGAACAAAACTTGATATTATCTTTATCAACCAACTTATAGTTTTTTTTACATATTTACCATATCCATAGAGAAGATAGGAAGTAGCATTGCAACAACTATAACTCCTATAGTAACTCCGACAAAAAGTATAAGCATTGGCTCTAAAAGTGAGAGAAAAAGGTCTATTTTGTTTTTGTTTTCTTCAAAGTAAAGTTCGGCCATATTTTGCATAACTGCAGGAACTTCGCTTGTCTCTTCGGCTAGAGCTATGGCTTGGATGAAAGATTTGTCTATATGTTTTCCATACTTTGCAATAGAGCTTGAAAACTTTTTACCCTCAACAACATCATTTGCAGAATCCACAAACTCTTCTTTTATGACTGAATTATCTAAAACATTGCTTGCAAACTTTATGGCTTGGATAAATGTAACTCCTGATTTTGAAAGCACAGAAGATATATAGGAAAATCTTGCCAACTCAAAGGTTTTTATAATCTTTCCAAAAAGTGGAAGTCTTAAAAGCAGTCCATCCCAAAAATATTTAAAAAATTTGTTTGTTTTTAGAAAAAATGTAACAATACCACTGACTATCATAATAAAAATAGCCATATAAAGCCAATAATCTCCTAAAAAATCCCCAACTTTTATAACTATCTGTGTGATAGTTGGTAGCTCTTGATTTAATTGAGTAAACATAGAGGTTATCTTTGGAACGATAGTAGTTAGCATAAAAGCTACCATAAAAACTGATAAAACAACTATGAAAGATGGATAAACCATCGCTTGTTTTACTTTCTTTTTTACTTTATCTTGTTCGGCAATAAATCTCGCCATCTCAAACATAACTTCACTTAAAGTTCCACTCTCTTCAGCCACTTTTATGGATTGTTTAAAAAATGCAGGAAGTTTCAAAATCTTTTGATTTTCAAGTGCATAGTAAAAGCTGTTTCCCTCATCGATGCTTGTTTCAAGTGTAGTTAAAAAGTCGTAAATCTTCGGCTCTTCCTCATACTGAGATTTTGCTAACTTTATAACTTTTAGGATGGGAATACCACTTTTTAGGTAGATGGCCAAGTTTTTTGTTAGTTGTGAGAGTTTATCGGTAGGGATTTTTGAAGAGGAGTTAAAATCAATATCGTCTAAAAAACTCCTCTTAACCTCTTTGATGCTTTCATAAATGATACCTCTTGCTTTTAACTTTTTTTTAGCATCATCTATGGAGTGGGCTTCTACCCTTGCTTTTACTTTGTTGCCACCTTTGTCATACCCAACATAACGAAATATCAATCTTTAAGTCCCACCCTAATAATCTCTTTTAACGATGTAACACCCTCTAAATAAAGTTCGATAAGTTGCTCGTGAATAAGCTTCATACCCCTTTTACTCATAGCCTCTCTTATCTCAAAATCGCTAAGTCCCTCTTTTAACATCCTTTTTATATCATCATTCATCACTAAAAGTTCACCTACTGCAACTCTTCCGCTATATCCTGTGTAGTTACACTCTCTACATCCAACTGCATCATAGACTACTTGTGAGGAAAGGTTAAACTCCTCTTGAATATTTTTTGGGATAAGAGTCTCTTTTTTGCAACTTGGACATAGTTTCCTTGTAAGCCTTTGTGCTAAAACTCCCAAAAGTGAAGAGGTTATCAAAAACTCATCTACCCCCATATCTATAAGCCTTGTTAAAGCGGCTGCGGTATTATTTGTATGAAGAGTTGAAAGCATCAAGTGTCCTGTAAGTGCAGCTTGTATAGCTATCTCTGCCGTTTCTTTATCTCTTATCTCTCCAACCATAACAATATCTGGATCTTGTCTTAGGATACTTCTAAGCCCACTTGCAAATGTTAGTCCTGTTTTTGTATTTACCTGTATCTGATTTATATTGTCTGCTTTATACTCTACCGGATCTTCTATAGTTATGATATTTTTATCATCTGTCGCTACTGTTTGTAAAAAGGTGTGAAGTGTGGTTGATTTACCACTTCCAGTTGGTCCTGTAACAAGTATCATACCGTGAGAATGTTCAAGAAGCTTTTCGAAATCTTTCGTCAAATCCTCTGAAAAACCTAAGTTTTGAAGAGTTGGGATATGTTCACTCTCCATCAAAATTCTCATAACAACCCTCTCTCCATAGTAAGTTGGGAGAACTGAAACTCTTATATCTAAGTTTTTCTTCGCTATTTTCACCTGTGTTCGTCCATCTTGGGGAACCCTCTTTTCACTTATATCCAAGTTTGAAATAACCTTTATACGACTAACCACCAAAGAAATAATCTTTACATCAAGTTCTACATGTTTTACTAAAACCCCATCTACCCTAAATCTCACAACTCCCCTTTTCTCGTGAGGCTCTATGTGTATATCTGAAGCTCCCTTCTTGATAGCTTGATAAAAGAGTGAGTTTACAAACTTGATGATAGGAGCGGATTCTTCGCTTGTAAGTATATCGGAGCTTGTTTTTAAAAACTCTGCTAAGTTTAACTCCTCTTCATCCTCTACCATCTCTTCTTCTTCAAAGTTTTTACTAAGCTCTCTATCTGTCTTTTGTTCTAAAACTTTGTGATACAGTCTATCATAAGAGTCATCATCTAAAAATGCCAGTTCATAGTTTAAGTTTAGCTTGGAAAGAAAGTTAAAACCATCTGCAAGATGTTCACGATGAAGTATGATATAAGGAACTCCATCTACCTCTGTAAAAAGAAGGTGGTTTTTGTGAGCTACCTCAACATCAACCCCTTCAACTGCAAGAGGAAAGAGTTCAAGGTCTTTTAACTCCTTGATATTTTCTATGCCACCCACTCAATAATCCTCCCCATCATCCAATCTTGTTGGTAAAGGATTATAAACTCTATCCCCCTCTTGTTTTATCTTTTTAGGAACTACCTCTACAAAATCACCATTTTGCAATTTCAATTTTTTATCAAGAGTTTGTGCCACTATATTTGAAAATGAGTCTATTCTACCAAGTAACTCTCTTATACTTTGCAAATCCTCACTTTTTTTTACTATATATGGAGTTATCATAATAACTAAATCTGTTTTATCATTTTCGACCTGTTTATGTGAAAACAGTGAACCAAATACCGGTATATTTCCCAAAAGAGGAACTTTTACATTTTGTTTTCCATCTTTTGTTTTTACCAAACCACCGATAATAACAGTCTCTCCATCTTTTACTATGGAGGTTGTTTTCACCTCTCTTTTTGTAGTGGTTGGTAAACCTATAACTTTGTTGCTTAAAACATCTTCCAATACAGCTTTTATATCAAGCACAACTTTATCATCTGAAGAGATTCTCGGTTTTACTTTCAGTGTTAAACCTATATCCTCTCTTGTATAGTTTTTAGTTATACCACCATTTGTATTTGAGTTACTATTTTCCTGAGTTAAAACTGACTCTGTTCTTCCTGCATATAATGATGATTCTTTATTGTTTATACAAAGTAAAGTTGGTTCACTAACTACATTTGCCACTCCATTGTTTTTATATAGATCTAGTGCTACTCCTAAAGCAAAAGCTTTTTTTACATTTGGAATACTAAAACTATTTCCTAAAAATGTTTTCATACTATTTATAGGGCTTGTATCACCCCCTAAACCACCTATTAAACCTAAAACACCATCACTTGTTATCGCTCCACCACTAAAACCATATTTTAGACCAAAAGCTTTTGCTTTGTTTCTACTTATCTCAAATATCTTTGCAACTACATAAACTTGTTGTCTTTCTATATCTAGTTTATCTATAAGTTTTTTTATCTGTTCTATCTCACTCCCTGTTGCAAATACTATTATAGCATTTAGTTCAGGATCTACTGTAACTGTTGGTTTATCCTTACCTGATATAGACGGTAGATTAAGCTCTTTTTTCCCACCCTTTTTTGCAGATGTTGTTTTACCAAAATTTTTATCAGATAAGAGCTTTTGAAGTATTTTAACAACATCTATACAATTTGCATTTTTAAGATATATAATCTCCATTCTTTTATCTATAGTATTGTCTATAGTATCAAGCCTTCTTATCTTTGGAATAAGTTTATATATATTATCTCTATTTCCAACTAATATAACAGAATTTGTAGCTTCATCATATGTAACCTCAACTTTTTGAGTTTTTACATTTTTATCAAAAAGTGCTGATGATATTTGCTTTATTTTAGGATATACATTTTTTGCATTTGCCTCATATAGTTTTACAAACTTTACAGTTGTATCTCTCTGTTTATCAAGAGAAGTCAAAACCCCTTTTATGGATCTGATATTTGACGGATAATCTGTAACAATAACTGAGTTTGATTCGTAAGATATAGCTATCTTTCCATATCTACTTAAAAGAAAATTTACCTGTCTTAGGATATTTCTTGCATTTATATTTTTTACTGGAATTATCGCTGTTTGAACCTCTGCAATGTTTGATTTAGATAATAAAGGTGGTGCAGTCCTTGGTGCATCTGCATTTCTTATAATTTTTAAAAATCCCATCTTTGTATCTCTTATAGAGTATCCTTTTGTATCAAGTATATTTACTAAAAGATTATATACTTGAGATCTTCTGATAGGTTTTACTGATATAAAATCTATAGTTCCTTTTATCTTTTGATCTACCAAGATATTTTTATGAGTTATCTTAGCAACCATTTTTACAAAATCCACTATTTTTAGGTTTTTGAAGTTTATATTTATTGTCGGATCATTTTTGGATGTTGACGCAACACTTCCTATACATAACATATTTATAACTATAAATAGCATCAAAATTTTTCTCATAGCTACTCCTTTATCCTAAACTCAAGATCCATCTCTTGACCTTTTCTTTTTATCGTTAAAACTAAACTATCCAAACTATTTATATTACTATAATATTTCATAACATCTGCCATACTTTGTGGTGTTTGTCCGTCTATTGCTGTTATAATATCTCCTACTTTTAAACCTATCTTGTCAAATATAGTTCCTCTTCTAACATAACCAACTTTAAACTCTATACCATTTTGGGTTCTGTAGTCTCTTATTTGGATATTATTCCAAATCTTATCTGGATTTTGTGCATAATAGGTAACATCTTCTTTTTCCAAATCTATAGGAACTACATAATCACCATCAATTGGAACCTTTTTGGAAGATTTTGGTAACTCATCAGTGGTATAATTGTTTATTAGACTATACATTGTCAATTCATAAGTTATACCATTTTTATCAAAGATAGCTTTATTTTCATATACTTTTATAAGTTTATATCCTTGATAACTCTCACCCATATATATAAACTCTGTGCTTCCTGCATCATCAATAATAACAAAACTTCTATCACCCGCGACATAAGTTCCTTTCAGTTTAAAATCAGTTATTTTTTTACCAGTTTCAATCACTTCTTGATTTTTTGGTTCTGCTTTTTTAGTATCTAATACTTTATATGCAAGTCTTGTTTTTGTTATAAAAGAGAGATTTCCACCATCACTTTGAGAAAATAGATCTTTATCAAGATAAAATAATGATATACTATAGATAAGCTTTATAACTACTGCTGGTATAAGCACATATTTTACTAAAAAGAGGATAGTTTTATCTGATAATAGACTCATAAATATATCCCCCTTTTGTTTTTCTAAAATAGTTTTTATATCTGAAACTCTTAAATTTTTGATTTGGAATTAAAACAAGTTTTAATCTGGAACTTTTTATATCAAACTCTCCATTAATCTCACCTATGGTTGTTTTTACATTTATATCTGCTTTGAAAGGATTTATCACAGTATAGGTTAAAGTTGCATTTAAGACTACAACATCAAGCATATTTCTAAATTCATCTTTTGGCTCAACTCCAGTTAAGGTAAGTCTGTTATAAAACAGATATGGTAAAAATCTTACATCTTCGATGTTTGCCACTCTCATTTTATCATAGATAGCAGTTATATTTTTAAAATCAACAAAAACCCAAAAGTCATTTGCCTTTTCAATCTCAAAGTTTATCATCTGTTTTGATAGTGTATTAAGTCCGGTATAAACCAACTCTTTTTTAGGCATAAAAAATACTAAACTAAGATATATGGATAAGATTATTACAATAGCTTTTTTCATTTTACAATATCCATAGTAACCATCGCGTGGTTTGTTGTATCTCTTTTTATCTCTAACTTTTTGATAGTAATATATGAACCTTGTATCCTCTTTAAAAGTCTGTTTAAATCATTTAGATTTAAGTTTTCAAAGATATATATTTTTAAAGTTGCTCTATCTTTTATAGTTGGTTTTTTGATACTACCTAAAGATGAAAGAGTAGCCGACATCCTTTTTTTTAATCTTTTTATAAGATATATCTCTTTTGCACTCTTTTCAAAGTTTATATATGACTTTTTTTTTGTTTTATACTCACTTTGAACTGTAAAATTTAGATAGCCAAACAATGCTACCAAACTTAGTAGTATTATTAATACGACATTTGCTACATTTTTATTCATAGATTCACCTCAAGTTTTAAGATACCATCGGCAAAATTTGCACTAGTTACTGAAAACCTTCGTTTAAATTGTATCAACAAAGTTTCTGCTCTATCCTTAGCAGTTTTAATATGAAATGTAGCACTATTTTTTCTAATAACTATATTCATATATTTCTCATCTTTGTTAAATACTATTTTATCTAGTTTTAATAAAGCATTTTTTATAATTTTTTGCTCTTTTAACTCTTCTTGTAAAGATTTTTTGATACTATCTAACTGAAAAGAGGTCTTTGGTAAATGATACTTTACTATTAGATTTTGTTTCATATCATCATACTTTGTTATATCACGACTATATGCAAAATATGTTATGATTTGAGCTACTAAAAAAAATCCTAAAAATATGAAATAGTAAATATAGTCATTTAGATGTGAAGTATCCTCTAAATCATCTATTTTTATTCTTTTTGTTGATAGATTTACTTTTGGAAGATATTTTTTAACATTTTCTTCCGATTGGACACATACAGATGGAACTTGAATAAGAAGTCCATCAACATTTCCCAAAGATATCTCTTTATCTATAGCTATACAAGTTTTAAGTCCTCCCAATTCATATTGAGCAAAATATATCCCTCTTATCTTTGCCATTGGGGATATCTTTTCTCTTATAGATTTATAAATATACTCTTTTGAGTAGGCTATAACTACAAAACTATCTCTGTCTTTTTCATACTGAACATCATAAAAATATTTCTCACCCTCAGGAAGAGTTCCTTCAAAAACTGAAGGAGCTAGTTTTTTAGCTTTATACTCACTCTTTACTGGAAGCTTAACTCTTTTTATCCAATAAAATTGTGGCGATAATATAAGCGAATAATCACCCTCAAAATATTTTGGACTATTTTTTGTGAAGAAAACAACCTTACCTACTTGTCTTTTAAAAAAACTCATCTATGCTAACTACTCTCTTTTTTACTTTTTGGTTTAGATTATATTTAAAAATTATACTATGTATTTCATCATTTATGTATAAATCAACCTTACATTGTATCAAATCTTTTGTTTTGATTGATTTATTGTTTTTATTAGTTGAGCAATTAGTTATGTTGTTTAAACTTTTATTAATATTTTTAAACTCTTTTTGACAGGCATCATTATTTTCATAACAACCCAAAACTTTGCTTACAGCACCATTTGGCTTACTATCGTTTCCATCTTCTTTTAGCTTTAAATCACTAAGATAAAATATATCTAAAAAATCATCCTTTTTTATTTTATAAATATTTGGATCTCTTAATTCTTGATAGTATTTATCTTGTATCTGTTTTATAGTTTTATAGTTTAAGATACATCCATCACTAAAAGTTTTATCATCTATAATTATCCTACTTCCTGTTCTTCTTTCTACAGCTGCTTTTAAAGGAGCAACAGTATCTTTTAAAAGAGCTAAAAAATAATCTTCATCCACCAACTCTTTATCTTTTGCATATCTTTTTATGATTTCATCACACCTTGCATTGTTACAAGACAAAAGTTTGTTTAAGTTTAGTTTATCGTCCAAAGCTTGGCATTTAACAGTTAGATTTACCCCACTTTTTTCATCAAAAACAGGTATCTCTTGATCTAAAAAATAGTCTCTTATATCATCTGCTTTTTGTTCTTTCAAAAGATTGGTTACATTTATCATATAAAACATAAGTTGATTTTGAATTTTAACTTTTGTTAAATCATCTAAAGAACTTTTAGAAAGAGTTACCGTTTGCATAATAAGCACAGTTATAACTGTTATAAATCCTAAGGTGATGAGTAATACAACTGCTTTTTTTGTCAAAAATCTTCCTAAAATATTTTTAAGTATTTTACTATAAAAAATTAAAGAAACATTACTTAACAAAAACTTAACAATTTTTAAGTAGCATAAAGTATGAAAAGAGATATACTTTTAGTTGAAGATGATAGACTTTTTGCAGAATCAATAATAGACTTTTTAGAAGATGAGGGATTTTTAGTAGAACTTGCCATAACAGGTGAAGAGGCTCTTGAAAAAAGTTACAAAAAAAATTATGATCTTTTTTTATTTGATATAAATCTCCCCAGACTAAACGGAATAGAGCTTTTAAAAGCTTTCAGAGGAAGCAAAAATCAAACTCCAACTATCTTTTTAACTTCATATAAAGATGATAAAACACTAAAAAGATGCTTTATAAATGGATGTGATGACTTTTTAAAAAAACCGGTAAATACAGAGGAGCTTTTGCTTAGAATACAAGCTGTGCTAAAAAGAGTTAAAAGAATAGAAGATAGATTTATTTTATCAAAAAACTCTTACTATGACTTTGAAAAAAGAGCTATATTTGTAGATGAATATGATAAAAGACTTCCTTTAAAAGTGATACAACTTTTAGAACTTTTTATAGAAAAAAACGGCTCTATGGTAACTTTTGATGAGATAAATTCCCACCTTTGGAGTGCAGGAGAAGAAGTAAGCAACGGCTCTTTGAGAGTTTATATAAAAAAACTTCGTGAAGTAGTAGGAAAGGATAAGATAAAAAATATCAAAAAGATAGGTTATAAGGTAAAACTTTGAGTAGCAAAAAAAGATACTTCATAACGATAAATAGCTTTTTAATAGGGGTTATACTTTTTGGCATTAGCTTTTATCTAAGTGGTGAAGTTTTAAAAAGTTTAGGACTAGCCTTTATAACTCTTATCATCTATCTACTTCTTAGCAACTCTTTAGTAGATGAACTTTTAAAAATAGAGGAAAACTTACAAGAAAAGGTGCAAAAAAGCTTACACGAGTTAAATACACCTGTTGCAACTATACAGATGAATGTCTCGATGCTAAAAACAAAACTAAAAGATGAAAAAAATTTAAAAAGACTCTTTAGGATAGAAAAAGCAAGTGATGAACTTTTAAAGCTTTATGAGGATGTGGAGTATTTTATAAAAGAAAAAATTGATAGAGTTGATAAAAAAAGTTTCTCTTTAAAAGATGCCATTAGCGAGTCGGCAAAAAAGTTTGAAGATATAAAAAAAGATGTTTTGACAAAGATAGATATCGATGAAAAAGTTATAATAAAATGCGATAAAATAGGTTTTGTAAGAACTCTTGACAACCTCATCCAAAATGCCATAAAACACAACCCAAACTTAACAAAGATAGAGCTTTTTTATAAAAACAGCATCCTTTTTATAAAAGATGACGGAAAAGGGATAGATAGCAATACCGTTTGCAATATCTTTAACAAATACTTTCAAGACCACAAAGCAAAAGGTTTTGGTTTAGGGCTTAGTATCGTAAAAGAGTATTGTGATAAAAACTCTATCGATATAAAAATAGATACTTCCACAAAAGGCACCACTTTTAAGTTAAATCTCTCAAAGGTTTTATTATGAGAATAGTTTTTTTAACTCTTTTTGTAGTGCTTTTATCAGCCAATGACAGTTTTTGGCAAACTGTAAAGATAAAAAAGCTTTACAAGATGGGAAAAAAGATCTATCGTGATAGGTGTAAAAAGGTTGAGTTTTTGGATCTTTATGTAGATATAAAAGATTTGCAAAAGGATTTAAAGGAGGAGTATTGTAAAGATTTGAATAAAAAAAGGATTGAGATGGTATCTTGGTTTCTTTGGGATAACTTCACTTTAAAACCTAAAACAACTATCAAAGTTTCTCACGACGAAAAGTGTCCGGTTTGTGGAATGTTTGTTTACAAATATCCAAGATGGGCAGCACAGATATGGCTTAAAAATGGAAAACACTTTAGTTTTGACGGAGTAAAAGATTTGACAAAATATATCCACTCTCATCCAAAGTTAAATATAGATAAAATAGTTGTTACAGACTACTACAAACAGTATGCCATAGATGGTAAAAAAGCTTTTTATGTGATAGGAAGCGATATTTACGGTCCTATGGGCGAGGAAGCGATACCTTTTGAAGATGAAGATGATGCTAAAGCTTTTATGAGAGATCATAGGGGAAAGAAGATAGTAAGTTTTGAGGAGATAGAGCTTGATGATAAGTAATATTAAGCTTTTTAACAATATAATTATACATATAAAATAAAAGGAGCTATAATGTCTGCATATAAAAATGTAAAACCTGTGACTTTCACATTGCCATTTAATCTTATAGAAGATTTAGAAAATCTTTCAAAAGAGTTAAATAAAAAGAAAACTGCTATTATTAAAGAAGCTTTAGAATATTATATGGATTATCAAGATATACAACTTGCAAAGAAAAGATTAAAAGATCCCAAATTTGTAGAAGCAGATAAGTTTTTTGAAGAGCTTGGAGTTTAGATGTATAAACTCATCTTTGAAAAAAGAGTCAAAAAGGATTTTAAAAATATAAATAAAACTGATATTATTTTTATAAAAAACAGTTTATATGACTTCGTTGAAAATTTTTGCGATAGCTTTGAACAAAGTTTGATGCAAAACGGTAAAATTAAAAAATTAAAAGGAACAAAAGAGGAGTTATATAGACTTAAACTTAGAAAATATAGAGCTATATACAAAAAAGAAAATGAAAAATTAGTAATACTTGTCTTAAGTATCAAAAGCAGGGAAAATGCTTACAAATAAACTAAAAATCCTAACCATAACCTTTTTGATACTCTTTGTATCACTTTTTATAACTATCATCTATCTAAAAAGTAAAGATAACCACTTTAAAAAAAAGTATCAACTTACAAAAAGTGTAGGACTACCAGATCTATCTATCTCAACAGAAGCAAATTTTATAAGACATAGGAGTTTGGCTACTATTTTTGATATATATAAAGATGATGCCAATATAAGAGTATATTTTCCAAGTAGTTTTAGTATAAATCAAGGCTTAAAAAGATGAAAAACTTAAACCTTTACCTCATAGAGTATGCCGTAAACTCACTTTTTAGAAACAAGTCAAAAACTATTTTTACCGTTATAGTTTTTACTTCGTTAGTCTTTTTACTAAGCTCAATATTTTTTATATCCAACTCCATACGATATGAGCTTGAAAAAACTGTTGATGCCTTGCCCCAAATCATAGTGCAAAAGTTACAAGCAGGAAGGCTTGAGCTTATCGATGAAGATGCGGTATATCAAATACTTCAGATAAAAGGAATTAGTGATGCAAGTAGTAGAGTTTGGGGTTACTATTACTTTCAAACCACAGGTATGAACTACTCTATTGTGGGGCTTGATAAGTATGAAGATGAGTATAAAAACTCTTTGCAAAAGTTGGTTGATAAGTTTGATTTAGAAAGTAAAGAGCCATCTATGATAGTTGGAAGTGGAGTTTATAAGGGAATGAAAAAAAGCTTTTATAAGAAGTATTTTAACTTTATAAAGCCTGATGGAAGTTTGAAAAAGGTTTATATAAAAGGAGTTTTCAACTTTGAAACCGAACTTGAATCAAATGACTTGATAGTTATGAGTAAGGATTTAGCAAGAGAGATTTTTGGCATACCTAAAAACAAAGCTACCGATATAGTCGTAACCGTGCCAAATCCTAAAGAGGTTTTTACCATCTCGCAAAAGATAAAAGAGCTTTTCCCAAATAGCAGAGTTTTAACAAAAGAGGATATCAAGATAAGTTATCAAAATATATTTGACTATAAAAGAGGAATATTTTTAGCTCTTTTTGTTGTGAGTCTGTTTACATTTTTTATGATAGTTTATGATAAGACTAACTCACTTTCTGGAGAAGAAAAGAAAGAGATAGGGATACTAAAGGCTCTTGGTTGGAAGATAGATGATATTTTAAAAGAGAAGTTTTATGAGGGAGCTATTATCTCTATATTTAGCTATACTTTTGGAGTTTTGTCGGCTTTGATTTTTGTTTATATCTTTCAAGCTCCACTTTTAAGAGATGTTTTTGAAGGATACTCAACTTTAAGAAGCACTTTTAGACTTCCTTTTGTTGTGGATTTTGGGAGTTTGGCTTTGATATTTTTCCTAAGTGTTCCTATCTATATAGGGGCAACTATTTTTCCAAGTTGGAGAGTTTCAGTTATGGATGCGGATGAGGTGATAAGATGATAGAGCTAAAAAATGTAACAAAGATTTTTAAACCAAATGCTTTTGACTCCATAACCGCACTTGATAGTGTAAATATCTCTATAAAAAAAGGTGAACTAGTGGTCTTAAAAGGTGCTAGTGGTAGTGGGAAAAGCACCATACTCTCTTTGATAGCAGGACTTTTGAAACCCACAAGTGGAGAGGTCATAGTAAATAAAAAAAGAGTCTCAAAACTCATAGATGATTTTGCATCACTTTTTAGAAGAGAAAATATAGGCTTTATCTTTCAAAAATACAACCTTATTCCAACTCTAACAGTAAAAGAAAATATCATAGTTCCTTTGATACCTACAAATCCCAATCAAAAAAAGTTAGAAGAAAAGATAAAAACTGTTTTAAAAAAGTTTGAGATAGAGGATAAAGAAAATATCATAGTAAAAAACCTAAGTGGAGGAGAACAACAAAGAGTTGCCATATCAAGAGCTTTGATAAACAACCCTCCTATCATAATAGCTGATGAGCCAACAGCAAACTTGGATGAAAAGCTTTCTAAAAATTTTATAGAATTTTTAAAACTTTTAAAAGATGAGAGAAAAACTATTGTTGTAGCTACTCACGATCCTTTGTTTTTTGAGCTTAATTTTGTTGATAAAGTGATAGAGATAAAAAATGGTAAGTGCTGAAACTCTTGCGATAGAACTGCTTGATATAGTTTTTTTGTTATTTGGTTTTATTGCCTTTATAGTATCGGTTATGATTTATAGAAAATGGGATATAAATAAAACCAATCAAACTCAATACCGCTTGGAAAAACTAAGCTTTTTAAATCAAACCATCATAAAATACATCTTTGCTATAAAGATACCTCTATTTTTATTTTTCATCTACACTTTAGATAAACTATCAAATGTCATAATAGGTGCTATGTGTGCAGTAGGTGTTGTAAATGCAACTGAAGCAGGACTTTATCTTATGATACTAAAAATAGTGAATATCTATATTTTTGGACTTTGGCTTGTTTTAAACAGGATAGATTTAAAATATGAAAATCTCCCCTACACCAAGTTAAAATACACCATATATATAGTTTTATATCTCTTTTTAGCAGTTGAAATAGGACTTGATTTTTATATGTTTAACACCATAGATATAAGCAAACTCGTAAGCTGTTGCGGAACTGTTTTTAGTAGTAACTCAAGTAGTTTAGTATCAAATCTTTTTTCCATACCAACCCCAATTTTACTAACACTTTTTTATGGGAACTTCTTAGCTATGTTTTTCTTAAAAGATAAAAGAATAGTTTTTGGAGTTTTAAATCTTAGCTTTATCATCATAAGCCTTATTAGCCTAATACTCTTTTTTAGCACCTATGTATATGAACTTCCAACTCACCACTGCCCATTTTGCTTACTTCAAAAAGACTACTACTATATAGGCTATCTTTTTTATACCCTGCTTTTTTTAGGAACATTTTTTGGACTAAGCTTTGCTCTTTTTGATATAAAAAAACAGCAAAAACTCTCACTTTGGTTTAACTTTTTATATCTTTTAGTAGTTAGTGCTTATCCTATAAGCTTTTATCTTAGAAATGGGGTTTGGTTGTAAAAAAAATACTTTTT
>CAZUPK010000075.1:0-9704 GCA_964622255.1 uncultured Campylobacterales bacterium | reverse complement strand
TAAACATCATCACGATATACAAAGAGTATGATATCGGCATCTTGTTCTATAGCTCCTGATTCTCTTAAGTCACTTAGCATCGGTCGTTTATCATTTCTACTTTCTAGTCCTCTGTTTAGCTGTGAAAGTGCTATGATAGGAAGTTCTAACTCTCTAGCTAAAAGTTTTAGTCCTCTACTTATCTCACTTACCTCTTGATGTCTATCTTTATTTCCCGTTCCACTCATAAGTTGGAGGTAGTCGATGATAGCAAGTTCTATTTCTGGGTGTTGAGACTTTAGTTTTCTTAGTTTACTTCTAACTTGGTTGATATTTATAAGTCCATCATCATCTACAAAAAACTTCTTTTTCGAAAGCTCATCGGTAGCACGAGTTAAGTTTGTCCACTCTTCATCAGTTAGATTTCCTACTTTTAAGTTTTGTAAAGGAATAGAAGTTTTTGCACTTAGCATCCTAAGCATAAGCTCTTCTGCTGGCATCTCAAGGGAAAATATAGCCACTCCCCTTCCATCATCAAGAGCCTTTTGGGCTAAGTTTAGGGTAAAGGCAGTTTTACCCATTGCAGGTCTTGCGGCTATGATAATAAGTTGACCCGGTGTAAAACCACTTGTTAAAAAGTTTAACTCTCTAAAACCTGTATCTACTCCTATAACACCGGTATTTCCTTTTTCCTTCATCGCTAAGATATGCTCTATCGTAGTTTTTGTTATCTCTAGAGAATCTCGAAACTCTTTTGTTGTTACATCTAAACTTATTTCATAAAGCTTTTTTTGAACTATATCAAGCACATCTTCACTTGGTAAATCCTGCTGTATTGCTATATCTTTTATCTGTGTAGTTAATTTTACAAGTTCTCTTTTTATAGCTTTATCTTTTACCTCTCCAAGATATGCAGAGATATTTGAAAGAGGTGCAGTTCCAAGTATCTCAAAAAAACTATCCTCATCAAACCTTTTCTTTTTTTCTAACTCTTTTTTTAAAAACTCTTCATCAATAGGCTTATCATCTCTTTCAAGCTCTACCATAGTTTCAAATAATACTTTATGAAAAGGAAGATAAAAATCCTCCGATTTTAAAGTTGCAACTATATCTTCAAAAATGCTAGGCTCAAATATAATGGTGCTAAGTATCGCCCTTTCTATATTGATATTGTGTAAATTATTCATCTACTTTCTATATCCATCTTTAAACTTGACATATCTATTTGCTGATGCATAAAGCTCCTTTACTTCATCATCTCTAAGCTCTCTTACAACTTTTGCCGGACTTCCCATAATAAGACTCCTTGGGGGAAAGATTTTATTTTTAGTAACCAAACTTCCAGCTCCGACTATACTCTCTTTTCCTATGATAGCCCCATCAAGTATAGTTGCACTCATACCGATAAGACAAGCATCTTCGATAGTGCATCCATGTAGCATTACTCTATGTCCTATTGTAACATCGTTTCCAACGATAGTAGGATTTCCATCTCCTATCTTTCTCTCTTCTCCCTTATGATGAGTTACATGTATCATAGATAGATCTTGAACACTCACTCTATCACCTATCTTGATAAAGTGAACATCACCTCTTATAACAGTTCCAAACCAAATAGAACAATCCTCTCCTATCTCCACATCTCCTATAATATCTGCACTATCTGCTATCCAAGTTTTATCACCTATCCTTGGCTTATATTTTTTGTAGTTTAATATCATTTGTTTTCCTCCATATCTACAGTTTTACTTACACTATGGCTAAGACTAGGTCCTAAAACCTTTCTAACTATAGCTTTAATACCTTTTTCATTCTCTTCATACTCTCTTTCTGCCTCTGCTAAAGCTGCTTCCCAAGCATTTGAAAATCCGGGAACTCTTGCCATTACTTTCCTTAAAGCTCCATCATAAATATTTAAAAGTCTTATCTCTGCACGACCCGGTTTTTGACCAAGAGTCTTAACAGACACTCTTAAGTTTTCGTTCTCTTTTTTAAGCTTTTCCAACTCTTTTTCTAAAGTTCTATTGCCTTCACTTGTAATCTTCATCTGCCTATTTAGATGTTCTTGAAGATTAGCTATCTCTTTTTTATACTTTCTTATGTGAAATAAAGATTTTAGGTAACTAAAAATCCAACCAACCATAATACCAGCTATAACAAAGACCACTATTTGATAATCCATAAAAAATCCTTTTTAAGTTTTAGAGTCATTAACCTAAGTATAACATACCACCGAACCTGAGTTATTATATCATATCAAACAGGTTGATTTTACTTAAATATCTTCTTTTTTGTTGATGTTTGATTTTTTTTGCTTTGTTTATTTATTTTATTTACATATTGTTCCAAAAACTCTTGAGAGTTTATAGCCCTCCCATCATTTTTTGGATGAAGTTTTATATACTCATCATTTGGTTGAAGTTCCCAGGCTAAGACATTGTCATTTATCTGTAGGTTAAGAAGATCTTTTAGTTTTGCAGAAAGAGCTTTTTCATAAATAGGTATCATAAGTTCATATCTCTTTTGTAAGTTTCTTGGCATCCAATCAGCACTTGCAATAAAAACTTTTGGTAAGCTATGTTTAAAGTAAAATATTCTTGAATGTTCAAGATATTTTCCTATCAAAGAGACTACTCTTATATTTTCACTAACTCCCTTTATACCTGGTTTTAAACAACATATACCTCTAACTATCAAGTCTATTTTTACTCCAGCTTGTGATGCTTTATATAGAGCTTTTATAATATCACTATCAACTAAAGAGTTCATCTTAGCTATAATTCTTCCATCCTCTCCCTTTTCTCTTTCTTGTTTTATGAGATTTAAAAGAGTTGATTTCATCTGAGTTGGAGACATAGAGAGATTTTTTAACTTTTTCTTTTTTGAAAAACCTGTGAGTATATGGAAAAATGTTATAGAGTCGTCCATAAACTCCTCTCCTGAAGTAAAGTAACTTATATCGGTATATAGTTTTGCTGTTTGCTCATTGTAGTTTCCGGTAGAAAAGTGAAGATATGTTTTTAGCCTATCACCGTCCTTTCTAATAATCTGTGCAATTTTTGCATGAACTTTAAATCCAGGTATTCCATATATAACATGAGCTCCGGCATCTTCTAAAGCTCTTGCCCAAATAAGATTGTTTTCCTCATCAAATCTTGCACGAAGCTCAACAACTGCTGTTACCTGTTTTCCATTGTTTGCTGCATCTATCAAAGCTTTTACAATAGGAGAGTTTTTACCAACACGATACAAAGTTATTCTCATAGAAAGGACATTTGGATCAGTTGCACTATCTTGGATGAGTTTTATAACCGGTTCAAAACTCTCATATGGTTGCATAGTTAAAACATCTTGTCTATCAAGTATCTCAAATATTGACTCTTGCTGGTCTAAAGGTGGTAGAGTTTTTGGACGATGCACTGGTAAAAGAAGATGTGAAAACTTTTTATTTCCTACAACATCCCATAAAGCTCCAAGATTTAACGGAACTCCATATTCATAAATATCTCTTTTACTTATTTTTAGATACTTGTTTAAAAACTCTAAAAGCTCTTTATCACTGTCTTTTTCTATCTCAAGTTTTACAAAAGCCCCCTTTCTTCTTAGTTTAAGACCTTGTTCAAGTATCTCCATAAAGTCATCTGCCTCTTCTTCTTCTATATCAAGGTCGGCATTTCTAGTAACTCTAAAACAAGCAGTTGATAAAACCTTATATCCCGGAAAAATATCCTCTGCATGAACTCTGACTAGAGATTCTACTGTTACATAGGTATTTTCATCTATTTGGATAAATCGCGGTAATATTCGAGGTATCCTTATCATCGCAAACTTTATATCATCTTCATTTTCCTCTTCTACAAGCTTTACAGCTAAAGAAAAGCTAAGATTGTTAAGTGGAGGAAAAGGATGAGTTGCATCGATTGCTATGGGTATGATAACAGGAAATATTTGTTTATAAAAAAACTTATCCGCTTTTTCTTTTTGTTCATAACTTAAATGTCTATATCTAGTTATAAAAAGATTTTCATTCTTTAACTCATCAACTATCTGAGTATAACACTTTTCTAAAATCTCCTGCTCTTTATGAAGATAGGTTGATATGGATTCCAACTGATCAAGTGGAAGCATCTCATCACTTCCCGAAGAAGTTATCCTAGCACTGTAAAGTTGTCTAAGTCCAGCCACTCTTATCATATAAAATTCATCAAGATTTGTATAATAAATAGCTATAAACTTCAATCTTTCCAAAAGAGGGTTTGTCTTTAGTCTAGATTGATACAAAACTCTACTGTTAAACTTTAACCAGCTTAACTCTCTATTTGTATATAAAGATGGATTATTAAGATCAATACTTGACATTTTTACCTCTTAAGTTAAATATATCTTACTCTTATGTATTGTAACATATTTTCTATTTTACTTTACCATTATTACAAAATGGTTACAGTTTCTTAATCTTCTCTATCTCATCTCTAAGTTTTGCGGCTACTTCAAACTCTAACTTTTTAGCAGCTTCTAGCATTTTTGCTTTAAGGCTTTGTATGATTTTTTGTTTTTCTTTTGGAGGAATTTTATCCTTTATCTTTTTAGCTCCTACTTCTGAATAATCCTCAAGCCTTAAGTTTTCATCCAAATCTCTTTTAGTGGTTTTGGGTGTTATACCTTGTTTCTTGTTAAACTCTTCCTGTCTTTTTCTTCTATACTCTGTGGTTTCTATAGCTGTTTTCATAGACTTTGTTATCTTTTTAGCAAACATCAAAACTTTTCCATTTGCATTTCTTGCAGCTCTTCCCATTGTTTGGATAAGTGCGGTTTCACTTCTTAAAAAGCCCTCTTTATCAGCATCAAGTATCGCTACAAGTGAAACTTCCGGAAGATCTAACCCTTCTCTTAAAAGATTGATACCAACTAACACATCAAATTCTCCGAGTCTTAAAGCTCTTATGATTTGATTTCTTTCTATCGTATCTATACCTGAGTGCATATATTTTACTTTCAATCCAAGTTCACTATAGTATTTTGTAAGCTCTTCTGCCATTTTTTTTGTAAGAGTTGTTACTAAAACTCTTTCATCTTTTTCTATAACCTTTTTTATCTCATCATAGAGTTTTTCAACTTGATACTCACTATCAATTACTTCTACTTTGGGATCCAAAAGTCCTGTAGGTCTTATGATTTGTTCAGCAACATTTTTTTTACTTAATTTCAGCTCAAGTTCGGCAGGAGTTGCAGAAACAAAAAGATAGTGAGGGGCTTTATTTATAAACTCATCAAACTTTAAAGGACGATTGTCAAGTGCAGAAGGAAGTCTAAAACCATACTCAACCAAAACCTCTTTTCTGCTTCTATCTCCTGCATACATACCTCTAAACTGCGGTAAACTTACATGAGACTCATCAACTATAACAAGATAATCCTTCCCCATAGCTTCAAAATAATCAAACAAAGAGTATGGAGTCTCTCCCGGTTTTTTACCTGTTAAGTGTCTGGCATAATTTTCTATTCCTTTACAGCTTCCTGTTGCTTCTATCATCTCTAAGTCAAACTCAACCCTTTGTTTTAGTCTTTGATATTCTATCATCCTATTTTCTTTTTTGTAGAAGTTTAACCTATTAGCTAACTCCTCTTCTATCTCTTTTAGAGCTATTTTTAGTCTTTTTTGTCCTACTATAAATTGGTTTGCTGCATATATTATAGCTTTGTTTGTGGAAGATATCCTTTTATTTGTCAAGGAATCAAAATAATAGATATCCTCTATCTCATCTCCAAAAAACTCTATCCTTATGGCCTCTTCGTCATTGTAAGCTGGATATATATCTAAAACTTCCCCGTTTACTCTAAAATCTCCTCTATTAAAATAGTTATCATTTCTTTTATATCCCATATCAATAAGTCTTAAAAGTATATTTTTTTGATTTATCTCTTCTCCCTTTTCAAGCCTTAAAACCATCTTTTTATACTCATAAGGGTTACCTAAACCATAGTTTGCAGAGACTGATGCTATACATATAACATCATCATAACTCAAAAGTGAGGCAGTTGCAGAGAGTCTAAGTCTTTCTATTTCTTCATTTATAGAGCTATCCTTTTCTATAAATAAATCTTGTCTTGGTATATAAGCTTCTGGTTGATAGTAGTCATAGTAAGAGATAAAATACTCCACATGGTTGTTTGGAAAGAAGTGCTTAAACTCGCTATAAAGCTGTGCAGCTAAGGTTTTGTTATGAGTCATAATAAGAGTTGGCATCTTAACCTCTTTTATGATTTGACTCATAGTATATGTTTTCCCACTTCCTGTAACTCCAACTAGAGTTTGGTATCTGTTTCTTTTTTTTATAGAGTTTGATAACTTTTCTATTGCTTGTGGTTGATCTCCTGCTGGAGAGTATTTACTAACTAATTTAAACTTTGACAAACTAAATCCTCTAAAAATTTTTTTTAAAAAATTATATCTAAAGTATAAAAAATTTATGCCGATATGGTTTTATAACAAGATAAAAAAAGGAGATTTTGATGAAAAGAAGTGGTTTTACTATGATTGAGTTGATCTTTGTGATTGTTATTTTAGGTATTTTGGCAAGTGTTGCTATTCCAAAACTAGCTGCAACTAGGGATGATGCAAAAGTTTCAAAAGCTTTGAATGAGTTGGCGACATTAAAAAGTGATATGAGTGCTTACTATACTGCTCACGGAAACTATGATACTGGTTCAAACAATATTCAAGATATGACAAATGTTACTTTATATACTGACGGAGGATGTAGTAGCAAAGCAACTGAGATTGCCTCTGGTAAGACTTATTATTATTGCACACCTGATGCGAGTAATAACTTAGAAGATATAGTATCTTTTACCCCTAATAATAAAGATGGTGAGATTGTAGTTGCTATTTCTAATGGAGTTACTGGAAATATTGGAAGAGCTATACAAAACTCAAGCAACTTTAAAACTTTAGCAGTTACTGTTAAAAATGGTGGCAGTAGAGTGGCTTATTAGGATAAAAAATGAAAAACTCAAAAAAAGCATTTACAATGATTGAACTTATCTTTGTCATCGTAATACTTGGTATTTTATCAAGTATTGCTATTTCTAAGATGGCTGTTACTAGAGATGATGCCATAATAACAAAAGGAAGAAGTCAAGTTGCATCTATAAGAAATGCTATAACCTTAGCAAAAAGTATCAGGATGATGGAGGGTAAAGCTTCACTATATCCTGATACTTTAGATAGCTCAGCAGGAAAACTTTTTGATATGGCAAAAGATGGAACAAAGCTTTTAGATTATCCTATATATGAAAAAAAAGCTGATGGACATTGGACAAAAAAATCCAACAATGTCTATACTTTTAATGTTTTGGGAAGTGGAATTGATTTTACATACAATAATACGAGCGGTTCATTTGATTGTGACCATACAAACAAAACTTGCAAACTTTTAACTGAATAGTTTTATAATAACCCGAGTTTGATAGTATATCACACTCAGGTTATTAAAAGGATAGGATTATTTTTTACTACAAAGTAGCAATACTTAACTCACCTTTACAACATTTGACTTATGAATGTGAAGAAGAGATAGAGATAGGTTCAATCGTTGCAATAAAACTTAAAAAAAGATTAGTTAAAGGTATTGTTTTTTCACAATATGAAAAACCTCAGTTTTTATGTGAAAAAATTTTAGAGGTTAGTGAATATTTTTTCCCACAAAGCTATCTTGAAATCATAAAATTTATCTCAATTTACTATACTTGTTCTCTTGGTGAAGCTGGAAATCTCTTTATACCCTTTAAAAAAAGGGGGAGTAAAAACTCTAGTCAGATTTCTTTAGATATAACACTTTCAAAAAAACAGCAAGAAGCCTTTTTGTTCTTAAAAAAACATAGATTTTCACTACTATTTGGGGATACAGGAAGTGGAAAAACAGAAGTTTATTTTAAACTCTTTGAAGAGATGATAAACCAGGATAAAACTTCTATATTTTTAGTTCCTGAAATCTCGCTTACTCCACAAATGACAAAAAGACTTAAAGCAAAGTTTGGAGATTTAGTAGCCATTTGGCACTCAAAAGTTACTAAAAAAAAGAAAGAAGAGATTTTAAAAGCTATCTATCAAGATAGGATAAAGATAGTTATGGGAGCTAGAAGTTCACTCTTTTTACCTCTAAAAAAGTTGGGGTTAATAGTAGTTGATGAAGAACACGATGATAGTTATAAGGCAAATAGTCGTCCAAGATACCATGCAAGAGATATGGCTTTATTTATAGGAAAAAAGTTAAATGCAAAAGTGGTTTTAGGAAGTGCCACTCCGTCATTGAACTCATATAAGCAATTACCTTTTGTAAGGTTGAAAGAGACTTTTTTTGAAAGTAAAAAAGAGTATGAGTTCATACAAAATAGTAACTTTATAAATCAAAAAATTTTTGATGAGATAAAAAGTGTTATGGACAAAAATAAACAAGCAATAATCTTTTTACCAACAAGAGCAAACTTTAAATATCTTATATGTAAAGAGTGTGGAAAGGGTATAAAGTGTCCATTTTGTGATGTTGGTATGAGTTTACATAAGAAAAACTGTGTCATAAAATGCCACTATTGCAACTACACTGACAAAATTCCTACAAAATGCCCATCATGTCATCATAATAGCTTACAGGTAAGCCGTTTGGGAACGGCAGAAGTAACAAAAGTTTTAAGTAAAATGTTTCCTCAAAAAAAAGTGGTTCAGTTTGATAGAGATACTGTAACAACTGCAAAAAAGTTAAATGCTACTTTGAAAGATTTTAATGAAAAAAAGATAGATATACTTGTTGGAACTCAAATGCTAAGTAAAGGTCACGACTACCATGGAGTAAAACTTGTAGTTGTTTTTGATATAGATATTATCTTAAATATGGCTGATTTTCGCTCAAAATGGAGGGCTTTAAGTCTGCTTTTACAAGTTGGTGGAAGAGTTGGAAGAAAGGGTAACGGTAAAGTTTTAGTCCAAAGCTCAAATAAAGAGTTTTTTAGTGCTTATTTAGGGGATTTTGAACTCTTTTTAAAAGATGAGTTGGAATTTTGCAAAGAATTATATCCTCCATATAAAAAACTTTTAAAAGTTTTGATAGCTCATAAAAACAGAGAAAAAGGTATAAAAATCTTAACAGATATACAAAACAGAGTTAATAATTTTGATATGCAACAAGTAGAAATAGTAGGTTTTGGGGAGGCTCCAATCTCAAAGATAGCTGGAAAATATCGTTTTCAAATGCTACTAAGAAGTTCCTTTATAAAAGAACTTCTCAAAGTGGCTCATCTTCTTAAAAGCATTCAAGGGGTTGAAATAGATATAGATCCGATAAGTTTTTATTAAAAAGGAGGAGTTGGTCGGTAAAGCCACCTGATTTAGCCCATCAAACCTCACTAAACCCCACAAAATAGGGATTTTATTTTTTAAAAAGGCACTACAAAATATAAGCCAACCTTCTAACAGGAACACCCATAAGCTTATAAATCTTAATAGCTTCAGGTGCAATAGCAGATGGTAAGGCAAATCTCATTTTAGTTTTAGTATCAAATAGCCTACTAACCTGACTCCTACGCCCTGTGTGTTATTAAGAAAGGAGGGAAAAAGTACAAAAGAAATACAAGAGAGTTTATTAGTTAGTAGAGATTTTATAGCCAGATGGATACGCCGATATAATGAGGAAGGGTTAGAAGCATTAAAATACAGACATACAGGTGGG
>CAZUPK010000074.1:0-2518 GCA_964622255.1 uncultured Campylobacterales bacterium | reverse complement strand
GCTCAAGCTCTTGATAAATCTTTAGCAAATACCAAACTTCAACTCGGAGATGGACTTGGTGCTGGTATGAAACCTGAAGTTGGTGCCAAAGCTGCTGAAAAAAGTTTTGATGAAATAAAAGAGATACTTGATGGTGCTGATATGGTTTTTGTTGCTACCGGTCTTGGTGGCGGAACTGGAACTGGTGCTGCTCCTATAGTTGCTAAAGCTGCTAAAGAGGTGGGTGCACTTACTATTGCCATAGTTACTCTTCCTTTTTCTTTTGAGGGTAGAAAAAGAGATAGACTTGCTCAAAAGGGTATGGAAGAGTTAAAGGCTGAGTGCGACTCTATGGTTGTTATTCAAAATGAAAAACTTCGCTCTGTAGTTGATAAAACCTTAGGTATAAGGGATAGTTTTAAACTTGTTGATGATGTTTTATCTCGTGCGGTTGGTGGTATGAGTTCGGTAGTCCTTTCTTGTGGAGAGAGTGATATAAATGCTGACTTTGCAGATATAAAAACTATTATGGAGCATAAAGGTAAGGCTATACTTAGTATAGGTGAAGGTGTTGGGGATGAAGCTGCTGTTGATGCTGTCAAAGATGCTATAGAATCTCCACTTCTTGATAACTTAACTATCAATGGTGCTATGGGTGTTCTTATCCACTTTACTATAAATCCTAACTTCCCTCTTACTCAAATTCAAAGTGCTATGGATATCATCTATGACAGTGCTCACGAAGATGCTGACATCATATTTGGCACTACTACAAATGAAAACTTGGCTGAAAATGAAGTCAAGATAACTCTTGTTGCTACCGGTTTTGAAAGTGGTCAAACTACTAAATCTGAAACTCCGGTCAATACTACTGAAAAAACAAATTTAGAACCAAAACCGGAATATACTCAACAAGAACTATCACCAAATGATTTAATAAACCAAATAAGAGCTAAACTAATGGGTAATAGAAACTATACTATAGAAAATGTAAACGATCTTGATATACCTGCATTTATGAGATGAAAAATGGGTCAAACTCCATCTTTCATCTCTTCAACTTCACTCATAAGCATAACTGCTTTTTGGGAATCTTTTTTTACTCCATTTGCTCCGTTTTTATAGATAAATGCCAAGTTATACATAGCCATAACATCACCTTTATCTGCTGCCTTTTCATACCATATAACAGCTTGAGCAATATCTTCTTTTACCTCAATGCCATTTTCATACATAAAACCTAAAAGATACTCTGCCTTTTTATCTCCTGTATTTGCTGCTTTTTGTATCCAATAGTAAGCCTTTTTATTATCTTGCTCAACTCCTATACCATCAAGATACATCTCTCCTAGCATAGTAGCTGCATCCATATCTCCACTTTTAGCCAACTTTTGAAACTCGGTAAATGCTTTTTTCTCATCTCCACTATTTAGATAGTTCATACCACTACTTATGTTACCTGCCATAAGCACAGCTGAACTAAACATCACTCCTAACAATAGCCTTTTCATCTCTTTTCCTTTAGTCTTTTTCTTTGGATACTTCTAAATCGGAAAAAAGAAATAAAAAATTATCTTTTTTCAAAGTTTTTTACTTTTTATTAGAGTTCTTGTCGAAGTTTTTTACCCAAAGTAACAAAAGCGAGTTTAGAACTTTCTTTAATCTATATACCTTTTAGTTAAATCGTGATAACTATCTATCCTCCTATCTCTTAAAAATGGCCAAATATCTCTTATCTTTTTTGACTTTTGCATATCTATATCAACAACAAAAGCTCCCTCTTTAGTTGAATCTGTTCTTAAAAGTTCACTTCCACCAGCATCAAAAACAAAACTATTCCCCCAAAATCTTATCCCATCCAAACAGCCACTTTTATCCTTTTCAAAACCAACTCTATTTACAGTTATAACAGGAATAGCATTTGATACACTATGTCCTCTTTGCACCGCAACCCAACTTTCTAACTGTCTTTTTTTCTCTTCTTCGCTATCCTCATCAAACCAGCCTATTGCAGTTGGATAGATAAGAAGCTCTGCTCCTGCTAAACTCATAAGTCTTGCGGCTTCTGGATACCACTGATCCCAACATATCAAAACTCCAAGCCTACCAACACTTGTATCTATAGGGGTAAAGCCTAAATCCCCTTCAGTAAAATAAAACTTTTCATAAAATCCAGGATCATCAGGTATATGCATCTTTCTATACTGCCCTGCTAAACTTCCATCCTTTTCAAAAATAAAGGCACTATTGTGATAAAGTCCGACCGCTCTTTTTTCAAAAAGTGTCGTTACTAAAACAACTTCATACTTTTTTGCGATTTCACTCCAAAAGGCTATATCCTCTTTTATACTATCAGCCTTTTTAAAGTTCTCCACATCCTCACTTATACAAAAATATCTATCTTGATGTAACTCTTGCAAAACAACAAGATTTGCACCCTGCTGTTTTGCATCAGTGATAAGCTCCAAAGTTTTAGCTATAGTTGCCTCTTTACTGCCCTTAAACTCTTGCTGGATGAGTCCTACCTTCATGAAAACTC
>CAZUPK010000073.1:0-39230 GCA_964622255.1 uncultured Campylobacterales bacterium | reverse complement strand
TCAGTTACATAACAACACCCACCTGTTACTTGCAGATCATCTGTAGCAACATGTGTATGTGTTCCCAAAATTGCTGAAACATTATCTTTAAGCATATGAAGCAATGCATATTTTTCACTTGTTGCTTCTGCATGCATGTCTATGATGATATGTTTAACACCATCTTCTTTAAGACCTTGTATGACTTCTTCTATCATCGTAAAAGGATTATCAACCATAGGCATACCGTAGTATCCCATAAGATTTAAAACAGCTAACTTTTCACCACAAACTTCTAAAATCATCTCTCCATTACCAGGTGCTACTTCTGGATAGTTTAAAGGTCTAAGTATAGGAAAATCCTTCATCATTTCAACTATCTCTTTTTATCCCAAGAGTGATTTCCCCCTGTCATAAGATTTATACCACTATTAAAAAGCTCTTTGGCATTTTTTTTAGTTACTCCAAATCCATGACTAGCATTTTCAACATTTGCTACTACAAAATCTATATCAAACTTATTTTTTATCTTTTCTATATGATATTTTATCATCCCTCTTCCAGGACGACCTACAATATCTGCAAAATATAATATTTTCAATTTTTATACTCCAATCAAACCAAATTCATACAAATTATATCTAATTTTAATAATAGTTTATGTAATATTCACACTATGGATAGAATAAAAAATATACCGCTTTTTAGTAAACTAAGTAATGAAAATATAAGAAAGCTAGAAGCAATATCATATTTTAAAAGATACAATGCAGGTGAGATAGTTTTTTACGAAGGTGAAAAACCAGGTATCTTACATGTTTTGGTTGAAGGGGTTTTAAGACTTTATAAAACTGACTCAAAAGGACACGAGATATTTATACACCAGTTCACTCCAAATGCTTTGGTAGGCGAATTAGCTAACTTTGAAAATATGAGATTTCCAGCATCAGCTAGGTTTATAACAAATGGGGAAGTTCTAAAGATAGATTTTAAAAAACTTGAAAAAGATTTTTTTAAAAATCCTGATATATGTATGGAAATAATAAAATCTCTCACAAAAAAAGTAAAAATACTTTCACAAGTTATTCATCACGAAATGGTCCTTACTAGCGAAGCAAAAATAGCAAAGTTTTTATATGAACATCCAAATATTTTTAAAACTGTAAAAAATAATCAAGTAGCAGCTATTTTAAATGTTTCTCCAGAGACTCTTTCAAGAACTCTTACAAAATTTAAAAAAAAATCATATATAAACATAGACAAAGAATACAATATAAAAATATTAGATGTTCAAGCTATCACTGCACTCTTTAGCTGAGCTTCGTTATACCAAAATAGATTTCAAATTTAATTGATTTAAATCAAGAACTCTCTTCCCTACTTTATATATAATTATACGATGCAAATTTTTTGCATGAGCAAAACCAAAAAAACAAAGGAGGTTTTATGTCGCTTTCAAGACGTAATTTTTTGAAAACTTCAGCTGCTGTTGCTGCAGCTAGTGCTGTTGGGATGAGTGTCCCTGAAGAGGCAAAAGCTGCTGCAAAAGCTGGTGAAGAAGGTTGGAGATGGGATAAAGCTGCATGTAGGTTCTGTGGAACCGGATGTGGTATTATGCTTGCTACAAAAAATGGTAAGATAGTTGCTGTAAAAGGTGATCCTGCGGCTCCTGTTAACAGAGGTCTTAACTGTATTAAAGGTTACTTTAATGCTAAGATTATGTATGGTGCGGATAGATTAACTGAACCACTTCTTAGAGTAAATGAGAAAGGTGAATTTGACAAAAAAGGAAAATTTAAACCTGTTTCTTGGAAAAGAGCTTTTGATGAGATGGAAAAACATGCTAAAAAAGCACTTAAGGAAAGTGGACCTGAGGGTGTAGCTGTATTTGCTTCTGGACAATATACAGTTATGGAAGGTTATGCTGCTCAAAAGATGATGAAAGGTGGATTTAGATCAAATGCTATAGATCCAAATGCTAGACACTGTATGGCATCAGCGGTTGTTGGTTTTTATCAAACTTTCGGTATAGATGAACCAAGTGGATGTTATGACGATATTGAACTAACTGATACTATCGTATCTTGGGGTTCAAATATGGCAGAGATGCACCCAATACTTTGGTCGAGGGTAACAGATAGGAAACTATCTGATCCAGATAGAGTAAAAGTTGTAAATATCACAACTTATAGAACAAGAAGTTCAGACTTAGCTGACTTTGAGATTATCTTCTCACCAAGCACAGATTTAGCGATATGGAACTATGTAGCTCACGAGATAGTATTTAATCATCCTGAAGCTATTGATTGGGATTTTGTTAAGAAAAACATCGTTTTTACAGCTGGTCCTGTAAATATCGGTTATGGTATGAGAAGAAAAGGTGAAAAATCTCTAAAAGATGGTAAATACTCCGCTAAAGAGATGGAAATCATCAAAAAAGAGATGGCAAAAAAAGTTTCTGCTAAAGAGGCACCGGCTCTTGCTCCTTACGGATATAAAGAGGGTGATGTTATGAAAAACACTCCAGGAACTTTAAAACACTGGATTGTTGGGTTTGAAGAGTATAAAAAATCACTGGAGCCATTTACACTTGACTATGTTGCAAAAATAGCTAAGGGTGATCCAAATGAGCCACTAGATCAATTTAAAGAGAAACTAAAAAAACTTGCTGCTCTATATGTAGAAAAGGGAAGAAAAGTAGTATCATTCTGGACAATGGGTATGAACCAACACACAAGAGGAACTTGGGTAAATACTCTATCTTACAATGTTCACTTCCTACTAAACAAACAAGCACTTCCTGGAAATGGTGCATTTAGTTTAACCGGACAACCATCTGCTTGTGGAACAGCAAGAGAAGTTGGAACATTTGCTCACAGACTTCCGGCTGACTTGATGGTTAAAAATCCAAAACACAGAAAAATCACTGAGAAAAAATGGCAAATACCAGAGGGAACACTAAATCCGGTTGGTAACCAACACATTATGAAAATCCACAGAGATATAGAAGATGGTGTTGTAAAATTTGCTTGGGCAAATGTATGTAACCCTTATCAAGACTCTGCAAATGCAAACCACTGGATAAAAGCTGCTAGAGAGTTAGATAACTTTATCGTATGTTCTGATGGTTACCCTGGAATCTCTGCTAAAGTTGCCGACCTTATTCTTCCATCAGCTATGATTTATGAGAAATGGGGAGCTTATGGAAATGCTGAAAGAAGAACTCAACACTGGAGACAACAAGTTCTTCCTGTTGGAAGTGCGATGAGTGATACTTGGCAATGGGTTGAGTTTAGTAAAAGATTTACTGTAGATGATTTATGGGGACCATATACTTTAAGAAATGGTAAAAAACTTCCAGATGTTCGAAAAGCTGCTTATAAAATGGGGTATAAACCAACTACTACTATGTATGAGATCCTATTTGCAAATGACAGAGCTAAAAAATATAAAATAGACTTAAATAAATTCCCTCAAAAAGGTTTTGACAATAGTGAGTGTATTGGTGATAGTAGAAATGTTGTGGGAAGTGACGGAAAAGTATTTAAAGGTTATGGATTTATGCTCCATGAGTATCTATTTGAAGAGTATGCTTGGTTTGGTAGAGGACATGGACATGATCTAGCTCCATTTGAAGTTTATCACAAAGTTAGAGGTCTAAAATGGCCGGTTGTTGATGGTAAAGAGACTCAATGGAGATTTAATGTTAAATACGATCCATATGCAGCTAAAGCTGTTAAAAAGTCTGGAAATGGTTCTACTCATGCATTCTATGGACCACTTGCTAAAAAACTTCTTCAAGGAACACTAAGAGGTCCAAATAAAAAACTAGGTAAAAAAGCATTACCAAATAAAGCGAAGATATTTGCTAGACCATATATGGATCCACCAGAGATGCCAGATAGTGAATATGATACTTGGTTATGTACAGGTAGGGTTCTAGAACACTGGCATAGTGGAACTATGACTATGAGGGTTCCTGAACTTTACAGAGCTGTTCCTGAAGCACTATGCTATATGAATCCAAAAGATGCTAAAGCAAAAGGTTTCAAAAACGGTGAACTTATCTGGGTTGAAAGTAGAAGAGGAAAAGTTAAAGCAAGAGTTGAAACAAGAGGTAGAAATAGACCTGCTCAAGGACTTGTTTTTGTTCCATGGTTTGATGAAAAAGTTTTCATCAACAAAGTAACACTTGATGCTACTTGTCCTATGAGTAAGCAAACAGACTATAAAAAATGTGCTGTAAAACTATATAAAGCATAAGAGAAGGAAAAAGCAGTGAGTAAAGAGGCTAAAAAACCAAAGATCAGTGAAAGGCGAAAGTTTTTCACACTTTTAGCGCAAAATGCTGGTCTTGGAGTTATGGGTGGACTTTTGTGGGCTGGATATGCTGATAAAGCAAAAGGTTCTATCCTTACACTCAGACCTCCTGCTGCCCTAAAAGAAGAGGATTTTATAAAAACTTGTATCAAGTGCGGACTATGTGCTGAAGCTTGTTACAATCGTCCTCAAAATAGAGACAAAGAAACAGGAGAGCAATATCCGGGGACTCTAAAAATAGCTAAAGCTAATGATAGAGCTACAAATGGAACTCCTTTCTTTGTTCCAACAGATGTTCCATGTTATATGTGCGATGATATACCTTGTGTTACTGTTTGTCCAACGGGAGCTTTAGATATCACAAAAGTTACAAACAAAGATGGTGAGTTAGATCCTACTATGATGGATATGGGACTTGCCGTTGTTGATCAAAACTCTTGTATAGCATATTGGGGTATTCAGTGTGATGCTTGTTATAGAGCTTGTCCTCTTATGGATGTAGCTATAAAACTAGAATACTCTAAAAATACAAGAACAGGAAAACATGCATTTTTAAAACCTGTTGTTGATATGGATGCATGTACTGGTTGTGGACTTTGTGAAAAGGCTTGTGTAACGGAAAAACCTGCTATCTTTGTGCTTCCAAGAAAGTTAGCACTTGGAAAACCGGGAGATCACTATGTAAAAGGTTGGGATAAAAAAGATGAGGCAAGGATACAAAACAGAGTGGAAAAAGATATAACAACTCATGATAAAAGAAGCTCTAAAAAACCTGTTGATTATCTCAACCAGGGATTGGAGTTTTAAATGAAGTGGAGTAACTATAAATATCTTATTTTAAGAAGGATTGTCCAGTTAAGTTTGTTATTTTTTTACTTTGCAGGAAATGCTTATGGTTGGAAGATACTTCAAGGAACACTTTCTAGTTCTTCACTTTTTGGTATCATCCCACTAAGTGATCCTTATGCTATTTTGCAAATGTTTGCTGCAGGTGCTGTGGTTGGAACAAATGCACTTGTTGGTGCTGTTATCATTGTGCTATTTTATGGAATTGTTGGTGGAAGAGCATTTTGTAGTTGGGTATGTCCTATAAATCTTGTTACAGATTTAGCCAACTACTTAAGAAGAGTTTTTTATTTAGATAAAATAGAAAGAAAAGTTTGGATGAGCAGAAATATAAGATACTATGTTTTAGTTTTATCTCTCATAGTATCAGCCATAACAGGCTTAGCTGCTTTTGAAATCATCTCACCAATAACCATTTTAAACAGAGGTGTTATATTTGGTTTTGGAACAGGAGCTGGTTTTTTAGTAGCTATATTTTTATTTGACCTATTTGTTACCAAAAATGGATGGTGTGGACATATCTGTCCTTTAGGTGCTACACACTCACTTATAGGAAAGTTTGCTCCTTTGTCAGTCAAGCATAACAAAGATAATTGCACACTTTGTATGAAGTGTAAAGAGGTTTGTCCAGAATCTCAAGTGCTAAATATGATAGGAAAAAGAAGTGAACTTGTTACAAAACAAGAGTGTACAAACTGTGGTAGATGTATCGATGTATGTGATGATGATGCACTATCATTTACAATATTTAAATCTAAGGAGAGTAATGATGAAAATAAACAAAACAATAACTAGTTTATTGTCTCTTGCTGCAGTTGCTACTTTGGCATTTGCAGGTGGAGGAACAATAAGCGAAGAGTCTTTAGGACTTAGAAAAACTGACCTTTACTCAGAATCAAAAGTAAAACCTGCTGAAGTAAAGTATGATGCAAAAGCAGCAGGAACAAGTGAGAGATTTGATAGAGCTTTTGTAAATGCACCACCTATGATACCTCACGATGTTAAAGGGATGCTACCTATTACAAAAGCAAACAATGCATGTCTTGGTTGTCATATGCCGGCTGTTGCAAAGGGTGTAGGAGCAACTCCTATCCCACCATCTCACTTTGTAAACTTTAGACCAAACACTAAAATAGGTAAAAATGGTGAAGTTGTAAAAGAGGGAAAAGCTGTTAACAATACAAGTGATGTTAAAACAGTGCAACACAAACAAGATAAGTTATATCAAGGTAGATATAACTGTTCACAGTGCCATGCACCACAAGCAAATGTAAAACCACTTGTAAAAAACAACTTTACACCTGATTTTACAGATCCTAAACTAAAGAAAAAATCTAACTTGTTAGATGTTGTAAACGAAGGTGTAGATGTTAAATAGTCGTAGAGATTTTTTAACAGCCTTCAAAAAACCATTGGAAAAAAATAAGGAGGAAGCGGTTCTTCGTCCTCCTTATGGTTTTAATGAGTCTCTTTTTCTCAGTGAGTGTCCAAAATGTGAAACTAAAGATTGCACCACTCACTGTGAAGAGGATATACTTATCATAAGAGCTGACGGGACTCCAAGCATAGTCTTTAAAAATAGTGGTTGCACATTTTGTGAAGAGTGTGCTAAAAGTTGCAGTAAAGGGGTTTTAAGTTTAGATAACATTCACACAAAAGATAAACTAAATGCAACTTTTTCTATAAATTTTAAAGCTTGTATGGCACATAATAAAACTATTTGTTTTTCTTGTAAAGAGCCATGTCTTGATGATGCTATATTGTTTAATGGTATGTTTAATCCTATCATAGATACGGATAGATGCACCGGATGTGGATTTTGTATAAGTAGATGTCCTACAAATGCAATAGAGTATAAACCAACTATTATTAAGAATATTAAGGAGCCAATGTGAATATAAAAGAAAAATTTCCCAAGCTGCTATCTAAGATAGATGAAGATATTGATGAGTTAAGATATTTGATAGTGGTAGATGAAAACTATGATGATGAAGACACAGATGAGTTTGATGTATTTGATCCAGAAGAGTATTCTCATATAGTTTATATAGATGAAAGAGTTCAAAATGCTCTTGGTAAAGATGGTATGAATAAACTTATAGATATTCTTGAAAATGAATCAGACTTTGAAGAGTTCATAGCAAATGAGATGGACAATTATGGAGTTAAAAGTTCAAAAAGTGAAGAAGAGATTGCAGAGTATATTATAAATCTAATAGAGGGAAAAATCGTATGAGATATTTAATAATATTGACAAGTTTAATCATCTCTTTATTGGCAGTTGATCTAAAGCCTTTTAAAGAAATAAAAGTTGATGGTGTTGTAAAGGATTTGGTTATTAGAGATAACCTTTTGATAGCTGGAACAGATACCGGTAAAATGCAAGTCTATGATATAGAAAAAGATGAGATTATAAAGACGGTTCAACTTCCAAAAATAAAAGATTTTATGGGTGATATCATAGATACTAGAGTTGCAAGTGTAGATAAGATAGGAAATAGATATCTTCTTTTGAGTGATAGTGGTAAGGGTGGATATTTTAATCTATGGATATTTGAAAATAACAAACTAAACAAGATAATTACCCCTGAAGATAAAAAATCATTAGTAAAAGCTAGATTTATTGATAAAGATCGTGTTCTTTTAGGTTATCTTAGCAATGAAATCTCTCTATATGATTTAAAAACAAAAAAAGAGAGTTTTAAAACAGCAATTAGTGAGTCAAAATTTTCTGATTTTGCTCTAAATGAAGATAAATCAAAAGTAGCAGTAACTTGTGAAAGTGGTATCATCTATATCCTTGATACAAAAAATGGAAAGATTTTAAAAGAGTTAAAAAGTGAACATGTTGACAATGTTTACAAACTAGACTTTAAAAATGGAAAAATAAGTGGTGCAGGTCAAGATAGAAGAGCTAGTTTATATGATGAAAAAAGTGGAAGGGGTGAACATAAGGAGGGACATTTTCTTATATATGCTACAGGTTTAAGCCCAAAAGCTCAAAAAGTTGCATATGCTATGGATGAACAAAATAACATTTATGTATATAGCACACTTACAAAATCTTTACTAGCAAAACTAAAAGGTCAAAAAAGCACACTAAATAGCATAGTTTTTAAAGATGAAAATACTCTTTTTAGTGCAAGTGATGATGATACTATCATAATGTGGAAATTAAATAAATAAGGGGGAAAAATGAATGTTTCAAGCATAGTAGTCCAAGTTTTACCAAAATATATGGATGATGTTTTGGAAATTTTACAAAATGCAGAATTTTGTGAGTATCACTTTCACGATAAAAATATGGGAAAAATCATAGTTACAGTAGAGGGTGAAACCGTAGATGATGAGATAAGAAATCTTAAAATCATACAATCACTAGAACATGTTATAAGTGCAGAAATGATGATGAGTTACTCTGAAGAAGAACTTGACAGAGAAATTAAAAAGTTAGAAGCACAAGATCCGGTTCCTGCTATGTTAAATGACGATAGTATCAAAGCTGAAGATATAGTTTACCATGGTGATTTAAGAAAAAAAGATATAGTGAACTAGTATGAGGAAGGAGGAGTTAAAAAACACCCTGCTTTCTTTGATACAAAAGGAGTTTCCATTAATAAAAAAGCCTTTTTTAGAGTTAGCAAAAAAGCTTCATATTAGCGAAAATGAAGTTTTAGATATGCTTAAAGAAGAGAAAAATAACTCCATAATAAGACAAATATCACCTATCTATGATACTAAAAAGTTAGGTTACAAATCATCGCTTGTTGCTTTTAAAATAGAAAAAAAAGATATAGATAAAGCTATAGAGATTATCAACTCTCACCCTGGTATTTCTCATAACTATGAGAGAAATCATAGTTTTAACATATGGTTTACAATAGCAGTAGATCCAAAAAGTAGTTTAGGACTTGAAAAAACAGTAAAACTTTTGGCAAAACTTACAAATGCTAAAGAATTTATCATCCTGCCAACTCTAAAAATGTTTAAAATACAAGTAAAACTTAACACAACTGGGAAAGATCCCAAAAGAGAAAAAGTAACTAAAAAAAGTTTTAAAAAGTTAGAACTAACTGATGAACATAAAAGAATAATAGAGAAAACTCAATATGATCTACCCATAAAAAGTGAACCCTTTGAAGATATAGTAAAAGAGTTAGGTATAAGCTATGAAGAACTCTTTACTAGCTTACAAAAATTTAAAGATGCCGGGATTATGAGAAGATTTGCAGCTATCTTAAACCATAGAAAAGCCGGATTTAATGCAAATGCAATGGTTGTATGGGATATAGATGAAAAAAAAGGCGAAGATATAGGAAAAAAAGTAGCAACTTTTAGTGCAGTAAGTCATTGCTATCTTAGACCAAAATATCCAAACTGGCCATACAATCTTTTTACTATGATTCATGGAAAAACCACAGAAGAAACAAATTCTATTGTTGAAGATATGGCAAAAGAGATAGAGTTCAAATCAAAAATGCTACTTTACTCTACAAAAGAGTTTAAAAAACAAAGAATTATTTACTTTACTAATGATTTTCATAAGTGGGAAAAAAGACAATTATAATCCTAATTGATACAAATCAAGATTTTGCCTCTAAAACTATACTATAATAAGCAGTCAAAACTTTAAAGGAGGTAAAATGAAGTTAAGCAAACTACTAAGTTTAGCAGCCGTTGCATCATTTGCAACATTGGGATTATATGCTGGAGATGTAACTCTAAGCAAGGCAGAAATGAAAAAAGCACAGCAAATCTATTTTGATAGGTGTGCTGGTTGTCACGGTATGCTAAGAAAGGGTGCTTTGGGTCCTTGGATTAGACCAGAAACTCATAAAGATAAAAAGGGTGGTATCCACGGAACTAAGGCTATTGGAACTAATGGCTTAAAGTCTATTATTTTTAATGGAACTCCAGGTGGTATGCCAGGTTGGGGTAAATCAGGAGAGCTAACACCTGAAGAAGTTGAATTAATGGCAAAATATGTGCAACTTCCACCACCACAACCACCAGAGAAGTCTATGAAAGACTTAAGAAATAGTTGGAAAGTTCTTGTTCCAGTAGATAAAAGACCTACTAAACCAGAAACCAGTAGAAACTGGAAAAATTATTTTGGTGTTGTTCTAAGAGATATCGGTAAAATCGCTATCATAGATGGTGATAAAAAAGAGATCGTTTCTATCGTTCCATCTGGATTTGCAACTCACATCTTAAGAAGTTCTAAAGATGGTAGATATATGTATGTTATCGGTAGAGATGGTAAAGCATCAGTTATAGATTTATGGATGAAAAAACCACAAAATGTTGCAGAGATAAGACCTTGTAACGATGCTAGAAGTATAGAAACTTCTAAATACAAAGGATATGAAGGTAAATATGCTGTAGTTGGTTGTTATTGGCCACCTTCAATAGTGGTTCTTGACGGTAAAACACTAGAACCGCTAAAACAAATATCTACTGCAAGTTATACTTATGATGAGGGTGTGTTTACAAGAGAGGCAAGAGTTGCAGCGATCATTGCTAACCATCATAAACCTGAGTGGGTTATCAACATAAAAGAGACTGGACAAGTTTGGCTATATGATTATACAGATGTAAAAAATCCTACTATTAAAATGATAGAAGCAGAGAGATTTTTGCATGATGGTGGTTGGGATAGTTCAAAAAGATATTTTATGGATGCTGCGAATGCAAGAAATGTCATCTCAGTTATCGATACTGTTGAAGGAAAACTTGTTAAAAATATCCCTTCACAAGGAACAAAACCACATCCAGGAAGAGGTGCAAATGTTAACTCTAAAAAATATGGTCCAGTGTGGCTAACAGGACACATCGGTTCAAATGATATAGTTGCTATAGGAACTGACCCAAAAGGTCATCCAGACAATGCTTGGAAAGTTGTTAAAAAAATCAAACTTCCAGGAGAAGGTGGAGGTAACCTTTTCATAAAAACACATCCTAACTGTAAATACATCTTTGCGGATAGACCAGTTAACCCTAACAGAAAACTACAAACTCAAATCTATGTTATAGATAAAAATACTCTTGAGGTAGTTAAAACTATACCTATTCCAAAAGAATACTTAAAATCTGCAGATCCAAAAGTTAAAGCTAGAGGACCTGTTCACTTTGAGTTCAATGCAGATGGAAGCGAGGTTTGGACAAGTATTTGGGGTAACAAAAAAACTGCATCACCTATCATAATTTTTGATGCAAATACACTAAAAATCAAAGATGTTATAAAAGATAAAAGACTTATCACTCCTACTGGTAAGTTCAATGTAACTAATACTATGGGAGATATATACTAATCTCCAAAGGCACTAGGGCTTTTTGCCTTAGTGTAACTCTTTTTCGGTATAATACTTCCTACTTTTCTTAAAGGACTTATATGAAAGCTCTAACTTTTGTCTTTTTGCTAATCACTCTGTTATTTTCCTTTGATGAGTCTTCAGGACATTTTATAGAGGCCTTACCAAAGAAAAATATAGGTAAAAAACTCTATCTAGAGCAGTGTGCTGGTTGTCACCATAAAGATAGAATAGGATTAGAAGGGCCTCCACTATTTTCAAAAACACTAAGAAAATATAAAACTCTTTCTATTTTAGCTAAAAAAATAAAAAATGGCTTTCCTCAAACATTGATGCCAAAGTTTGAACACTTAAGTGATGTAGAACTTTTAAAGATAGCTAAATATATAAAAAGACCACTTGACAAAGATATAAAGTGGACAAAAAAAGATATAGAAAACTCCATAAAACACTTCAATAATCCTAAAAAAGATATAGGGATACAAGATATAGACGATGTTATGCCTGTTGTTGAAAGAGATGGTGGATATGTGTGGATTATGGAGAAAGAGAAGATTTTAGATAAATTTCCTCTAAAAAATGTTCACGGTGGCATTAAGTATAGATTTCCGTCAGTTGATAGTATATTTGTTCCAACTAGAGATGGAAAGGTTGTAAAATACTCACTGAAAAATGGTAGAGTAGAAGATAAAATAAGAGCTTGTATAAATTTGAGAAATGTTTCACTAAGTCGTGACGGAAAACATGCCTTTATAACTTGTCTTCTTCCCGAACAGTTAGTGATAACCGATACGGATGACTTTAAAGTTGAAAAGCTTATAAAACTTGATGGAAAAGTGAGTGCTTTGTATGAGTTATATACAAAAGATGAAGCAATATTTACATATCGCGATAAACCAAAAGTTGGTTTTATAGATACTAAAAGTTTAGAGTTAAAGTTTAAAGATATAGATGAACCGATAGAGGATTTCTTTATAGATCCTTTTGATAAATATCTAATAGCAACCGCAAGAAGAGGAAAAGTTTTAAGAGTATATGATATAAAAACTATAAAAAAGGTGTATGAGCATAAGATGAGCGGTATGCCTCACCTTTTTTCAGCAACTTATTTTTATAAAGATGGAAACTTTTACTTTGCAACTCCACATTTAAGAAGTTCATATATCACTATTTGGAAGATGTATGATTGGGATTTTATTAAAAAGATAGAGATAGGAGGTGATGGTTTCTTTGCAAAAACTCATCCAAGAACCCCATATCTTTGGGTAGATAATGGCACAGATCAACTTATACTGGTAAATAAAAAGGATTACTCTATAAAAAAACTAATCCCTGTAAAAGGGAAACAGTATATCCATGCAGAGTTTAGCGGAGATGGAAAATACACATATCTTAGTATCTACGACCACAACGGTTCTATAGAAGTGTGGGATACTGATAGCTTAGCAAAAATAAAAAGTTATCCGGCAAATATACCTGTTGGAAAGTATAACTTTATATGTAAAAATAGGAGATTTTATCCAAAACTTTTTGGTGAAGAGATATTTAGAGAAAAGTGTTGGGGATGTCATCACCAAACAGCAACAGCTTTTGGACCCCCTTTTAATAAGATAGCTTCGAAAAGAACTCCCGAAGAGATAAGAGCTATGATAAGTAATCCCAATAGTGTTTCAAAAGTATTTGGATATAAAAGAAATGCTATGCCGAGATTTAAACTAAATGAATATCAATTAAAAGCTATAACCGACTTCATACTTAGCTACAAAGGAAAATAATGTTTCGATTATCAAATCTTTTAAACTCCGTAGTAGCTAGAACTCCTCAAAGAGAGTTAAATGGAGGTATAGCCATATGGAACTTTACAAACAGATGTAACTTGTCTTGTTTACACTGCTACTCAAAAGCAGGACTTGATGAAAAAGATACTCTTTCAACTGATATAATTATGCAAACTTTGCCAAAACTAAAAGAAAATGGAATAAAATTTATCATCTTTAGCGGAGGAGAACCGCTGACAAGAAAAGATATATATGATATAGCTAAAAGGGCTAGAGAGCTTGGTATTATCACTTACCTTTCTACAAATGGACTATATATAGGAAAAAATAATGCTAAAAAGATTTTAGATACTTTTAACTATGTTGGTATCAGTATAGATGGTAGTGAAAATACTCACGACTATTTTCGAGGATTAAAAGGAAGTTTTAGGGAATCTTTAAAAGCTGTTGAATTGCTAAATAGTTTTAACAAAGCTAAAGTTGGGATAAGATTTACTATAACTAAAGATACTTTAAAAGATTTGCCATTTATCTTTGAGTTAGCACAAGAAAAAAAGATACCAAAAGTCTATATTTCACACTTAGTTTATAGCGGTAGAGGACTTGATAACTTAAAGATGGATATAACAAAAAAGCAAAGGAAAGAGGCAGTTGATTTTATCATAAACAAAGCATTTTACTATCATAAAAACAAAATAGATATAGAGATAGTAACTGGAAATATGGAGATGGATGCTATAGTTTTTTTAGAAAAATTTGCAAAGAGATATCCTGATTTAAAAGATGAGATGGTAAGTCGCTTAAAAAGATGGGGTGGGAACAGTGCCGGAAGAAAACTTTTAAATATAAACTCCGAAGGTGATGTAAAACCTGATCCATTTTTTCCTATCACTATAGGAAATATATTAAAAGAGGATTTTAGTGATATTTGGACTAAAAAACCAAGTGATATTTTGGTAAAATTAAGAGAACATCCAAGAGAGTTAAAAGGTATTTGTAAAAATTGTGAATATTTGGATATTTGCAATGGAGGTAGCCGAAGTAGAGCTTATGCAATAAGTGGAGATCTTTGGGCAGAAGAT
Source organism: uncultured Campylobacterales bacterium (assembly GCA_964622255.1). Classification (GTDB taxonomy): domain Bacteria; phylum Campylobacterota; class Campylobacteria; order Campylobacterales; family QNZT01; genus SZUA-1377. Next base: position 24,914 of record CAZUPK010000073.1, on the reverse strand, counting down.
CCAAGCTGTTATATAAAAGGAGATTTGGTATGATTAGGATTTTGCTGTTTGTTATAGTTTTTTTAGGAAGTTTTTATGCTAAAGAGAGGGTTTTTGTAGTTGAAAGGGAGAGTTCCTCTATAGCTGTTATAGATGATGAAAAACTTGATGGAAGAATAGAAAATGTTCACAATATGAACCACGGAGTTGTAAAGTTTAAAGATGGTGATGGTTATCTTATAAGTCGTGATGGCTATGTAGTAAAGTTTAACCCTAAAACTTTAAAGGTAGAAGCGGAGTATAAAACAAGTAAGAGTGCTATCGGTTTTGTTATAGGAAAGAACTATGTTGCAGTAGCAAACTATGACGATAAAAGTGTTGATATACTCACAAGAGAACTTGAACCCATACAAAAGATAAAAACCGGTTCTAAAAATGTTGGTATAAAGATATATAGAGACTACATCATATTTGCACAGATGGACAATGACAAACTAACGGTTTTAAAAGATATAAGTCCAAGTTCCAACAAGCCAAACTTCCAAATCTTTAAAGAATTTAAGGATGTTGGGAAAATGCCTTTTGATGCTATGATAAAGGATAACAACTATATAGTGGGATTTTTCTTAAGTAAACATTTTGGTGTTTTAGACTTAAACAAGATGCAATACTCTGCTATTAAAATAGAAAAAGAAAACAAGCAACCTGTTTTAAAAGTTCCACATTTTGGTTTTTGGAGTATAGGAGGAGACAAAGTTTTTATCCCTGCAGTAGGGGATAATAAAGTTTTGGTTTATACCAAAGATTTTAAATTTATAAAAAATATAAAAACTCAGGGACTTCCGGTATTTACAAGTTTGAGTCCTAATAAAAAACATATGGCTATCACTTTTAGTGGAAAAGATTTTCCTACTATACAAATCCTTGATACAGATGGGTTAAAAATCATCAAAAAATTTGACTTCGATGGAAAGGTTTTACATATAAGATGGTCAAAAGAAAAACCTATACTATATGTTTCTGTAAACACTACAAACAAAATAGCCCTCATAGATACAAATAAATGGGAAGTCATAAAATATATCGATGGTGTAAAAAAGCCTTCAGGAATATTTATATTTGATTTAGGGAAAAAGAAATAATGGGAAAAGTTTATCTAACCGGAGCAGGTCCCGGAGATATAGAGTTATTAACTATAAAAGCGCTAAAAGCTATTCAAAAAGCTGATGTAATCATCTATGATAGACTTGCAAATCCCAAGATATTAAAAAAAGCTAAAGATGGGTGTAAGTTCATTTTTGTAGGGAAAGAGGATTCACATCATACTTTGCCACAGGAGGAGATAAATGAACTACTATATCAATGTGCATTAAAATATAAAAATGTAGTTCGTTTAAAAGGTGGAGATCCTTTAGTTTTCGGTAGAGGTGGTGAAGAAGCATTGTATTTAAGAGAAAGAGGAATAAAGTTTGAATTTATCCCAGGAATTACTTCTGCTATTGCTGTTCCAGAATATGCTGGAATACCGGTAACTCACAGAGGTATAACAGTATCTTTTAGAGTTGTAACTGCTCACGAAAATCCTAAAAAAGGATACTCGCAAATCCCTTGGGAAAACTATAAAACTGATGATACTATTATATTTTTGATGGGACTACACAGACTAAAGACTATAGTTGAAAAACTAATAGCTATAGGAAAACCTAAAAATTTTCCCATAGCCGTTATAAGTAAAGGAACCACTAAAGATGAAAAAACAGTTATAGGAACCTTAGAAGATATATATGATAGAGCAAAGGACCTCCCTACTCCAGCTTTAATAGTAGTTGGAGAGGTAGTAAAACTGCACGAAAAGCTTAGTTGGTGGGAGAAAGAGTAGTTTTAAATATAGATGAAAAGTTTATTGTTTATTTCGATTTTACTTTTTCAAGGGCATTCAAGCAACTTAGCACAAGTAGGCATAGTCCCTGTTGCAAAAAGTAAGCTTGGTGTTCCTTATGAATATGGCAAAACAGGAGAAAATAGTTTTGATTGTTCTGGTTTTGTTTACTATGTATTTAAAAAAAATGGAATCTTAATCCCAAGAACTTCAAAAGCACAATCAAAAATGCAAGGACAAAAAATCTTTAATAAATATTTTTTAAATCCCGGGGATATACTATTTTTTGATACTGCAGATAGAGGCTGTGTAAATCACTCTGGTATCTATTTGGGAAATATGAAATTTATCCATGCAAGTAGTGGAAAAGCTCACAGTGTAACTATCTCACAACTTGATAGAGGTTTTTATAAAAATAGATTTTTATGGGCTATAAGAGTTTTTAAAGAACCTTTAAATCAATCAAAATTTCTTTCTTTTCTTCCAAATCCTTAACCCAAAGCTTTTTATTTTTCAACTCATTCCCACCTATGATAGCACAATATCTTGCCATAGCACGGTCTGCCCCTTTTAAGTGAGCTTTTAGAGACTTTTTCTCATAGCTTATAGTTACTTTGTTTTCTTTTCTATAGTGTGTTGCCTCTTTATATAAAGTCTCTATCGCTTCCTCATCCATAGCTCCGAAGTAATAACCCTCTCTTTTTATCTTAGGAACTTCTATCATATCAAGAAGTCTCTCTACACCAACAGCAAAACCGATAGCAGGAGTAGGCTTACCCCCTAAAAACTCTACAAGTCTATCATATCTTCCACCACCTACAATGGCATTTTGAGCTCCAAGATCACTACTTACAAATTCAAAAGCAGTTTTAGAATAATAATCAAGCCCACGAACTAAATTTGTATCTATCTCATACTCTACATCTAAACTATCTAACATAGAAAGAAGTCTTTTAAAATCACTCGCACAACTATCACAAAGAGCATCTTTTATACGAGGAAAATTCTTTATAAGAGTCTGACAGTTTTCGTTTTTACAGTCAAAAACTCTTATAGGATTTGTCTCCTTTCTTCTTTGACAATCCTCACACAAACCATCTAACTTGTCAAGTTTTGCTTTTATGTCATCTTTGAAACTTGGCATACACTTTTTACAACCTAAAGAATTTAGTTTTATAGTATAGTTTATATCAAAAAAGTCAAGTATCTCTTTTATCATAATTATCATCGATACATCTTCAAGCACACTTGCTTCGCCAAAACTTTCAACTCCAAACTGGTGAAACTGTCTTAACCTTCCCTTTTGAGGTCTTTCATATCTAAACATAGCTCCATAATAAAAAAACTTTTTCTTAACTCCTTGCTTATCAAGTTTATGCTCTATAAAGCTTCTAACAACTCCAGCAGTTCCCTCCGGTCTTAAACAAATATCATTTCCACCTTTGTCTATAAACTGATACATCTCTTTACCAACTATATCACTGCCCTCCCCTACACTTCTTTTAAACAGTGCAGTTTCTTCTAAGATAGGAGTCTCTATAAATTCAAATCCATACTTTTTAACTATGACAGCAGTATTTTCTATAAAGTAGTTATACTTTTGACTCACAGGAGAAATAATATCTTTCATACCTCTTAAAGCTTTTATCATAACAAGTAACCCTTTATCTCTTTTTCTATATCCTCCATACTCTTTGAAGAATCTATCAAGTGATATTCTACATCAAGAGTCTCTAAAGTTTTTTGCATATTTTCTTGAACTTTTAAAAGATACTCTATACCTCTTTTTTCGATAGCATCTTCACTTCTTTCACTCATACGAGATAGTATAAGCTCTTTGGTAGTCTTAAACAAAAAAACTTTATCGGGAAAATCTCCCTCAAATGCAAATCTGTTTAAATCCAACAAAAAATTCATATCAAGATTTGGGTGATTTGTAATTGCATAAGCTATACCAGAAATAAATCCTCTATCACTTATGATAAGTCTTTTTCTATTTGGTTTTATCACTTCTTGATAGTGTTCTGCACGATCAGCCAAAAAAAGATACATCTCTGCAATATAAGATTTCAATCCCCTATCAAGCAAAAGTGAACGAAGTTCAAGCCCGATAGAGGTTCCACCGGGCTCTTTTGTATATATAGCATCAGGATAAACTTTTTTTAGTAACTCTATCTGTGTAGTTTTACCACTTGTATCAACCCCTTCAAAAAGTATATACATCTACTTTATAATTGCCTTTTTTCTTAACTCTTCAAGTTTGCTTTTCAACCATAGATTTGTTTTTTGTTTAGCTATTTGCATTTTCAGAATGTCTTTATTTATCTCTTTATATTTTGCAATACCTGCTTTTTTCTTATTTACTAGATAGACAATATTATAAGTATCTTGGACTTTTATAGGCTCCTTTAACAAACTATTTGCCTTTGCACTATATATTTTTTTAAAAACATCTTTAGGAAATGCATCTTCAGGTATCCAACCAAGATATCCTCTTTGCTTTTTTTCTTTTGCTATTTTCATAATAGCCGATGGTATATCTTTTGATTTTTTTAGTTTTTTTAGTATTCTTTCAACCTCCTTTTTATCTTTTGTAGCTATTGTTGCAAGTTCTACACTCTTAGGCATATTAAACTTTGATTTATTTTTTTCATAAAAAGCTTTTGCCTCTTTATCACTTATCTTAAAACTCCTTGCTTTTTTAACAAACATAGCCTGAACTGCTATAGAACCTTTTATATTTCTTATTTGCTCAGCAGAAAGACCCTTTTTCATTTTTTCTTTATACACCCTTTCTATTTTTGCTTTTTGAGCTTCAAAAACCTTTTTAAACCTTTTATCTTTTACAACACCACTTTTTAAAGCATAATCCATAAGCAACTCTTCGTTTATTAGTTGCTCTTTTATCAACTCTTGCTTTTGTTTATCAAGCTTTGAATACCCCGGAACTATATCATCAGTTATAGCTCTACCATTTACAGTTACTATAGTATCTGCCGCAAACACAAAAACAGCACTCAAAAATATAAGTAATAATCTTCTCATTGTCATCCTTTGTTTTTTTTGAAGTTTAGCAAATTTGTTTTTAACTTTGCTTTCAAAAACAATAATATTGCTATATCATTAATAAAAAGTTACTAAATATAGAAAAATCGTTTATCTCCCACAATCTCTTATAGATTTTAGATAAACCGAAAGCGATATCAACAATACCGACAATGCACCTATAATATAAACCGCATTTATAAGTTTAGTCGGATCGATAATAGCAAACTTAAACACTAACATCAAAGCCTCTATCGCTAAAGCTATGATGATAGAACCTAAAAATCTAACCATCGTCTTATGTATATCATCAGTTTCTTGCTTTTTATGATGCCCTAAAACTTCCTCTTCAAAGATAGCTTTAGTAAGATCAAAGATAGCTAAAGATAGAGTTAATAAAATAGTTGCTTCAAAAAGCTCTTTAATATCTAAAGCTTTAAAGTTAAAATTATGTATATAAAGTGAACTTATACTCTTTGTAAAAAGAAGCACTGCTATAGTCAAAAGAGCAAAAGAAAAAGCTCCATAAGCAAACTTTGATGCTTTACCAAAATATGAATCGATAGAACTTGGATGTATCATTTGCAAAATATGCTCAAGCGATATATCTATACATACTATAAATAAAAGCTCATTTTTTGTTCCATATATAGGATAAGATGCTGTAACAACCATCGTATTTCCAAGTAAAGACGGGTATGGATTTGTTAAAACACATCTCTTTTCTCTAACAACTCTATAATAATAAGCTCTATCAATCCTGCTTTTACCAAGTCCTTTATCTTTAAATTTTTCATTTTTGCTTATATTTTTAGTTATCTGTTTTCCTTTTGCATCCAAAACATAAATAGCTTCAAACTGCGGTATATTTTTCTTCATCTTTTTTATAGCTTCTAGTAGATTATCCATTGATATATCGCTTGTTTTATTTGGTAAGTTTCTCAACATTAGATAACAAAAATATGCCCTTGCTTTTGATCTTATCTCCGCAAACTCTTGAATCTCTTTTATAACCACTTATTTCCTCCTAATTTTGCATAAAAATATGCTCCTGCTGAAAGCATAGCATAAATCATTCCAATAAAGAGTAATTGCTCGGGTTTTGTTTGATACTCATAGTAAAATATCAACATAGCTCCTAAAAAAAGTCCGCATATTGCAGTTAAAGCAAAAGCTCCTTGAGAGTTTGTCTTTTTTCTTATCTTAAAGTTTGCTATCGACATCAAAAGTGAAACAAGTAAAAAGGTTATACTTCCAAACTCTAAAATCAGTTTTAAACCACCTACAACTATAAGTCCACTTGCTGTTAATGCCATAGAAACTATAGCAAAAGATGGAATACTCCCTTTTCTTTTGGTTAAAAGCTTTGGCAAATACCCATCATCTGCTATTTCTGCCATCTGTCTTGAAGAGCCAAACATAGTCCCACTTATGGCACTACTTGTAGCTAAAATAGCACCAAATATCACTAAGTTTTCTCCAAACTTGCCAAATATATTCTTTGCTCCACTAGCAAGTGCATACTCTTTATTTTTTATCAAATCATCTACCGGTATAGCTAAAACACTTCCTAAAGCTATGATAAAGTAGATAGTTGCAACTATAAAAATAGCGCTATATATAGCTCTTGGTATATTTTTCTCAGGATTTTCCATCTCATTTACAGCATTTATCACAAGTTGAAATCCCTCATAGGCAACAAATGTAACTGATGAAACTATCAAAATATTTAAAAAAGAGCTATCATAAAAATCTCTTTGCATAGTTTTTAAAAAATGAGTCAAATCAACCTTCGAGTAATAAATAAGCGCAAAAGATATAATAAAAAGTATAAATAGTTTTAGATAAACCATCACATCCTCTATCTCTCCCATCCCTTTTACACTCCAAAGATTTACCAAAGCAAATATCCAAATAATAGCTATAGCAACAACCTTTCTAACAATATCACTATCACCAAAAGAAAATCCACTTATCCCATAACTTGCAAAAGTATAAGCATAGAGTGCCAAAGTGCTTATATATCCAAAAATAGTGTACCAACCGATAAATGATGCAGCCATATGGGATGAGGGATAAGTTCTTTTAAAAAATGCATAAGTTGCTCCCTCATCCCTATAATAAACTCCAAGTTTTACATATGAGTATGCAGCAAAAAAGGCTATCAAACCTCCTAAAGCTATAGCAAAAGGTGCTAAAAATCCAACCATAGAGACTGAAATACCAAGTATGGTAAAAATACCGCCTCCAACCATACCACCAACAGCTATAGCTATGAGTTCTAAAAGCCCTAAAGCTTTTTTCATATCATAAAATCTCTTCTTTTAACTCATCCAAAGCCTTTTGCATAATCTCAAGCAAAAGCCTCTTAGCTTTCTCATCATCAACTTCTGGAACATCCCAGCCAGTTATATGTGCATTTGCTTCAAAAAGAGCTTTTAACTCCTTTTTTATCTCATCATATCTGCTTTTTAACTCTTTTTCTAGTGCTTCCATAATCTACTCCTTTATAATTTCTAACTCTTTTCTTAACTTTTTGAGTTCCTCTCTAAAAGCTTTAGCATCACCATAAGATAAAAATCTATAATATCTACTATGTCTATATGCTATCTTTTTAGCATGTTTTATAGGACACCAAAACTGCTCGGTTCTAGCTGCCACTTCACTAACATATGCCATAAGTCCGTTAAAGTAGCTACAGTAAAGGCAGTTTATCTTTTCCAAAATATTTAAATAAGCTAAATATCTCCTATCAAAAACTATATAATCACCCCTTTTTACCATAGCTATCTTATAAACTCTAAAATTTATAGCTTGATATAAAGTTACCGATATATCTAAAATTATAGCAGGAATGATTAATCCATAAATAATAGGAGCTGTTAAAACATAAAGTATAGGTGCATTTTTAAGATATGTAAATACATCTTCAAGATGCTCTCTTTGCTCTTTGACAAACTCTTTATTAAAACAAACTTTTTTCCCTTCTAGTGAAAAATCAAAAAGTTTATCCTCTTTTTGTAACTCCTCTTGTAAACTTTTTTCTAAAGATGAGATTTTTTCTAAGATTTTAGATATTTTTTCATTCATCACAGCTCCTTTTTTTCATATCTTATCATAGATTTGATACAATAAACGAAAAAAGTCTAGGAAAGAAGTTGCAAAGATATGGTTTGGATATTTGGGGTGATGATAATTTTAAGATAGAAGACTCATATATAAAGTTAAACTACAAATCCTCCCCATCACTTTACGATATAGTTTCAAAAATACGAGAAGATGGACTAAAAGGACCTCTTTTACTTCGTTTTCCACATTTAGTAAAAAAACAGATAGATGCTATATTTTCGGAGTTTAAAAGAGCTTCTAAAGAGCTTAACTATAAAGGAAGTTTTAGTGCGGTTTATCCTCTGAAAGTAAATCAAAATCCTATCCTCTTAAAATCTATCCTAACAGCGTCAAAAGAGTATAACTATGGCTTGGAAGCCGGAAGTAAAGCTGAACTTTTGATAGCTATGAGTAACATAAACGATGACGCTCCCATAACTGTAAACGGTTTTAAAGATAGAGAGCTTATATCGCTTGGATTTTTATCTGCGAAGATGGGACAAAATATAACTCTAACCATAGAGGGTATAAATGAACTAGAAACTATCATAGAGGTTGCAAAAGAGGAAAAAATCATACCAAATATCGGACTAAGAGTTAGACTTCACTCTTTAGGAGTTGGACTTTGGGCGAAAAGTGGAGGAATAAACTCAAAGTTTGGACTAAGTGCCACTGAGCTTATAACTGCAGTTGAGATGCTAAAGAAAAACAACCTCTTAGAAAAGTTTTCAATGATACACTTTCACATAGGAAGTCAGATAACATCTATAGCTCCACTAAAAAAAGCTCTCAAAGAGGTAGGAAATATCTATGCCGATCTCATAAAAATGGGTGCTACAAACTTAAACACTATAAATCTTGGTGGAGGACTTGCCATAGAGTATGCACAAAATCCAAAAAGCAAAGTAGCAAACTACTCCTTAAGTGAGTATGCAAATGATATAGTTTTTATGCTCCAAATCATAGCTAAAAACAAAAAAGTTAAAGAACCAAATATCCTTATAGAATCGGGAAGATTTATCACTGCTTCTCATGCAATTTTGATAGCTCCTGTTTATGAGCTTTTCTCTCACGACTATCGTGAAAGTCTGCTTAAACTAAAGGAAAAAAATCCCCCTTTAGTAGATGAGTTAAAAGAACTTTATGATTATATAGAACCTAAAAATGCTTTAGAATTTTTACATGATAGTTTAGATCATCTAAATTCACTTTTAACACTCTTTGATCTTGGATATATAGATCTACAAGATAGATCAAATGCCGAAATCCTAACTCATCTCATCATAGAAAAAGCCATACTTTTAATAGATGAAGAGAAGAGTAAAGAGATCAAAAAGATAGAAAACCAGATACAAGAAAAATACTTAGTAAACTTTTCACTCTTTCAAAGTATGCCAGATTTTTGGGGACTTAAACAACACTTTCCAGTAATGCCTATCTCAAAACTAGATAAAAAACCAACCAGAAGTGCTACTATTTGGGATATCACTTGTGATAGTGATGGGGAGATAAGCTTTGATGAGCAAAATCCTCTCTATCTTCACAATGTAGATATAAAAAAGGAGAATTATTTTTTAGCATTTTTCTTAGTTGGAGCATATCAAGAAATTTTAGGTATGAAACATAACCTCTTTGAAAAACCAACTGAGGTTACTATCAAAATAGATGAAAACAGCTACACCATAGAAAATCTTATAGAAGCAAACTCTATTTATGATACATTAAACTCTTTAGGTTACAATATGAGCCTTTTAGAGCAAAAACTAAAAAGACAGATAAAAGATATGAAAGATTTTGAAAAGTTAGATGACTTACTTAAAGATAATTCATATCTAAGAACTTTTATAAATCAGGACATTTTATGAGTCAAATTTCACTTTTTTCACAAATAAAAGAGGACCTATTAACCCCTTGGAAAAATGATCCTGCTATAAACTCAAGAGTAGAGCTTTTTACAAATTATCCAGGTGTTTGGGCTATCATACACTATCGTATCGCTCATCGTTTATATAAAAAGGGATGGATAAAAGTTGCAAGATTTTTGATGGGATTAACACAGTTTATAACAAATGTTGATATTCACCCTGGTGCAAAAATAGGAAGAAGAGTTTTTATAGATCATGCTTTTGGAGTAGTTATAGGTGAAACTACGATTGTTGAAGATGATGTTCTTATCTATCAAGGAGTTACTCTTGGTGGAGTTAGCCTTAACAAAGATGTAAAAAGACATCCAACCGTAAAAAAAGGCTCAGTCATAGGTGCCGGAGCTAAAATACTTGGAAATATAACCATAGGAGAAAACTCAAGAGTAGGGGCAAACTCCGTTGTTATAAAAGATGTTCCAGATAACTCAACCGCTGTTGGAATACCTGCAAAAGTTGTAACAAAGGGGAAAGATAGATCTCAACTAAGCCACAACAAACTTCCAGATATAAACAAACAACTATTCATCTATATTACAAAAAGACTTGAAGCTATCGAAGAAGCTATGCTCAGTCACAATGAAAAAACTCTACTTGTAAAAGATGAAGAGCTAGAGAAGATTTATCAAGAGTTTATAAACTCTATCAAAAGATAACCCCAGCACCAAAATCAGGCCCCTATAAAACTGCTTGAAAAGTTTGGATCCATAAAGCCATTTACTCTGCTTTTACTTCTTAATTTCACGATATCCATCTTATACCAATTAACAATGGAAAAAAGACAATAGAAAATGATAAAGTATCGAAATAATGGAGATGTTTAGTGTTTTTAAAGTAACTAATTGATTGAGAATTGGTATTATATCAAAAATCTCTCTTTAACCAAGCCTACATTTGCCCTAAAAATCGTATGAAGATATGTTCCAAAAACCTTTTGTAAGGCATAACTTCCAAATTCTCCATTCTTACCGTTTTTTGAAAGTTTATCAAACCACCCTTTTAGAGATTTTGGTTTTGTATAGTGAAAGCAATGTCCCTTTATGCCAAGTTCATTTTGATAGTATCCAAGCCTAACAAATCTTTTTTGTAAACTAAACTTTATAGGTAAAATCCCACAAAACTTTTTCTCATCCACACTTTTTCCAAGATAGAGCATCCCTGCACACTCGGCATAGATAGGCTTACTTTTAGAGTGCTTTATAAGAGAGTTTTTAAAATTTACTGACTCTTTAACTCTTTTATATGCACTCTCACTCTCTACATATCCACCCGGAATATAGACTATATCAGCATCTTCTGGCACCTCTTCATCTTTTGTGCTATCAATCATAATAACTCTTTTAAAAACCTCTTTTAAAAAGCAAAGATTATCATAGTATAAAAATGAAAAGTTTTTATCATAAACTATGGTTAAAGTTTTATCCACCTTTTTTAACTTTTCAAAGGGATACTTATCCAAACTTTTGCTTTGCTCTTTAAAAAATAAAAATTTTTCAAGCTCCAAGTTTTTTAAAATCTTTTTTGAGATACTCTCCAACTTTTGCATATCATCTAGATCAAGTCCAAGATGAATCTCTCTTAACGACTCCAAATCCTTTTTAACCCACCCTAAAACAACTATATCTTTAAACTCTTTTTCTATCAAACTCTTTATCAGTTCATAGTGATTTTTAGACGAGAGCCTATTTAGTATCACTCCCTTTATAGTGCATTCCTTTTGATACTCCAAAAGTCCCTTTAATACAGCAACTACGGTTATATAACTTCCACTTCCATTAAGCACTAAAATGGTAGGGATTTTTAAGATTTTGGTTACATCATAACAACTTGCTTTCTTATCCATACCATCATAATATCCCATCACTCCCTCTAAGATATTTACCTCTTTTTTATAGTTTTGAAAAGTCCAAATAAGCTCTTTTTCATCTAACATATAACTATCAAGATTTACACTCCAATCCCCACAAACTCTTTTATGAAACTGCGGATCTATAAAATCAGGTCCTATCTTATAAGCCCTTACTCTTTTTCTAAAGTGATACAAAAGTGCCAAAGTAATAACCGTTTTTCCACTGTTTGAAGAGACTGAAGAAATGCAAAAGGTCATAATTTTAGATTTCCCTTTATATCATACTTTTTTAGATAACCTCTTGGAGTCAAAACAAGTCCATTTTTTGTAACTTTTGAGGTTGAGTTACAAACTATCAAAAGAGTATTCATCCCTATATCCTCATTATCCAAACCATCTTTTATAAGTTTTGTAGATGTTGTTACTTTGATACTCTCTTTCTCCCTTCCTACATTTTGAGCTATTATTACTATCTTTTCATCAATCTCTTTAAGTCTATCTAAAAAGTTTAGATAGGGCTTTGTCCTTTTTCTTGACTTTGGATTGTAAATCCCAAGGACAAAGTCTCCCTCAAGTGCTAAACGAACTCTTTTATCTATAAGATTTATATCGGTTAGTCTATCCGAAAGCGAAACTATAGCAAAGTCTCCGCTAATGGGAGCTCCAACCCTTGAAGCAGCCGCCAAAAATGCCGTAACCCCTGCCACACTGATAACCTCTATCTCATCCCAAAGATTTTTTTCATCCATAAGCTCCACTACTAAAGTGGCAAGTCCGTAAACATTTACATCACCATTTGAGATGATAGCAGTTGTTTTTCCACTTTTTGCAAACTCTATAGCTTGAGTTGCTCTATCTATCTCCTTTGTCATACCGCTTGTATAAAGCTCTTTACCCTCTATCAAAGGCTTTAACTCTTTTGCATACTTAGTATAACTTACCACCACTTCACACTCATCCAAAGCCTTTTTTGCCTCATCGCTCAAGTAATCAAGTCCTCCGACACCTGTGCTTAAAATATATAGTTTATTCACTTATATCGCTCCTGCTATCGTTATAGATCCAAAATATGCTCTTTTTTTAAAAATAAGCTCTTTATACCTACTTGCTAAAACTGCAGTAGGTTCGCCAACCCCTTTAACTGCAAAAAACTTTGTTGATGCCGAAGTTGAAAAGTCTTTTTCAAGCAAGTTTATATCATCCCTGCTAAAAAACTCTATCTTTAACCCTTCTTCTTTTGCAAACTCCAAAAGTCCCTCTTCTTCTCTCTTTGCCTCAAAACTAGCCAACCTCTTTACATCCTCTCTTTCTATAGAGTTTTCTTCTAAAAAGAGATAAAAAGCTTTTTTTATGAGTTCTTTTTTTGTTTTCTTGTTGCAACCTATGCCGATGTAGAGTTTTGGGAGTAAAGTTAAAAGATGGCTTTTTTTAAAGCCTATTATTACACTATTTTCATCAACCTCATCAAAATTTATATGTAAAAGATTTTTTTTGTTTTCTATGGAGTCAAATATACTTTTATAAGTAGCCACTTTTACAGTTTTGTTGTTTAAAAGTTTGTTTGAGATATTTGACAGAGCTTTTAGATTTTTTACTCTCCAACCTCTTTTTTTTGCCAACATATCAAATGCTAAAGTATCTGTTTGATCCGTTGCCGTAGTTATAAAGTTTATGCAACTAGGGAGTTTTTTTTCTAAAAGTTTTGCTAGCTCATTTGCTCCGCCAAGATGTCCGCTTAAAAGCGGTAAAACTCTATTTAGCTCCAAGTTTAAAACTACAACTGCCGGATCACTTGCTTTATCCTTTAGATATGGAGCTATCTTTCTAACTACAGCTCCAACTGCTATTATTGCAATGATGGCATCATAACTTTTCCAGATTTTCGGTAAAATATCATCTAACTTTTCATACTTTATAAACTCATCTTTTGCATAGATATCAACATCAAACTCTTTTAAGTATGGCAAAAGTTTTTTTGCAGAGTTTAAACTCGGAGTGTTGATAGTGAGGATGGCTATCTTACTTAACATACAAATGACTCATTTGTTTTTCTTTTTGATTTAAAAACTCTCCCATCATAATAAGTGCCACACCCTTTATATGTGAAACTTTTTCATCTATATCTTCTAAAGTTCCTTTATATATTTTTTCCTCTTTCCAAGTAGCTTTCTGCACAACAAAGCACGGAGTCTTTTTATCATATCCTACTCTTAAAGCCTCCTCTTTTAACTTTTTTATCAAAGATATGGATAGATAAAAAACCAATGAAGAGTTTTTACATCTTAGGATATTTTCTAAGTTTTCTGGCTGAGAGGTATTGCCCTCTACTCTACTTATGATGAGTGTTTGAGATACTCCCGGTATGGTATATTCTATCCCCAAACTTGCTGCTGCTCCAAAAGCTGCAGTAACTCCCGGTATAACCTCATATGATAGTCCCTCTTTTTTTAAAAACTCTATCTGTTTTGCTATGGTTGAATAAAGTGAAGGGTCTCCCGTGTGAACTCTTGCTATAATTTTATCTTTATATCTTTTAAAAAAATCAAATATCTCCTCATACTTCATCTTATGGGAGTTTTTTATAACTGAAGCATTTTTAGCCCACTTCATAAGCTCTTTGGGAACTAAACTTCCCGTATATAAAACAACATCTGCCTCTTGAAGTATCTCTTTTGCTTTTATCGTTATAAGTTTAGCATCTCCACTACCTGCACCTATAAAATAAATCATAACCTTTCCTCTTACTAAAAATGAAGAATTTTCTTTTTATAAAGCCACATAGTAAAACAATCATTTCCCTAAGCAAAAGTTACTAAACATCTTATCAAGTATTTCATCCTTTTCAAAAGTAGTTGTAATACTTGATATAGAAGCTATGGCATCATTTATATTGTAAGCGAAAAGTTCAAGTTCATCTAGGCTTAAGTTTTCCAAAGCATCTTCTATGTAGTTTTTTGCATCTTCTATACACTTAACTTGTCTTTTTGAAGTTAATATCATATCATCTTGGGTGCTTTTACTATCTAAAATCTTCTCTATCTCTTTAACTAGACTATCTATACTACTGCTCTTTGAAAACTCTAAAACTCTAAACTCTTTAAATCTATCTCTATCAAAGTTAGACTCTATGTCAGTTTTATTTAAAATAACCACTATATCTTTTTTCTCTTTATAATTTTTTATCAAAGATAGTATCTCTTCATCTTCACTTGATAACTCTCTTGAAAGATCAAATACCGCTAAAATTATATCACTTTCATCAGCACTTTTTTTACTTCTTTGAATCCCTATTCTTTCTATTTCATCATTTGCACTTCTTATACCAGCAGTATCAATAATCTTTACTAAGTGACTACCAACTTTTAAACTCTCCTCTATCGTATCTCTTGTAGTTCCGGCTATATCTGAAACAATAGCTCTATCATAACTTAAAAGTTTGTTTAAGATGGTGCTTTTACCAACATTTGGCTTTCCTATGATAGAGATTTCAAACCCCTCAACCATACCTTCACGAAGTCTGCTTGATATAAGTGTCGAATTAAGCAGGGAGTTTATCTCATTTAACTTTTTAACTATATCATCTTCCAAATCCTCAGGTAAATCCTCCTCTGCATAGTCGATACTTACCTCTATAAAGGCTAATATTTCAACCAACTTATCTCTTATATCATCAACAAAAGTTTTTAGCTCCCCTTTTAACTGTTTTGAGAGAAGTTTTATAGCATCTTTACTTTTAGCATCTATCAAAGAACTTATAGCTTCTGCTTGTGATAGATCTATTTTTGAGTTTAAAAAGGCTCGTTTTGTAAACTCTCCGGGATTTGCCAATCTTCCGCCAAGTTCAACTATCTCATCTATTATAAGTTCCGAAATCAAAGAGTTTCCATGTGTTTGAAACTCAACAACATCCTCTCCGGTAAAACTATATGGTGCTTTATAGTAGATAACAATAGCTTCATCTATAACACTATCATTTAAATCATAAAGAGTGCAAAGATGGGCAAATCTTACTTTAAACTCATCTTTTTTTGTAAGTTTTTTAGCAAACTCTAAAGCTCTATCTCCCGATACTCTAACGATAGAAATACCACCAACTCCGCTTGGAGTCGCAACTGCGGTGATAGTTGAGTCTATTTTGAACCCCTATTTTCATTTACTACAACAACTTTTCCACCATTTTTCAAAGTTTTTATAGCAACATACATGTTAGGATACATTTTTCTTAACTCCTCCAGTGCTAACTTTACAAGTATCCCATCAAGCGGTTTTGTTTGAGCTCTTCCTGTTTGTGATACTCTCTCTTTTATACTCTCGAGATAACTTATGACATTTTCTTTTTGATTTTTCAAAAACTCTGCTATTTCTAAAGAAATAGACATATCATACTTTAACTTTATCCAGTTATGCAAAATATACGAGAGAGCTTTATATCTATACCCTTCTCTTCCTATCATAAGAGCCGCATCTTTTCCATCTATCTTTATAAAAACGGTATTACCCTCTATACTTAAACTTTTTAATTCCAAATCATAACAGCTAGAACTTAAAAGATTTTTTATACCATTTTCTACTTCCATTTTCACATTTTGGTTTATAATTTTAGTTTTTTCTTTAACCCGTTTTTTTATACCTCTTCTTGGTTTTGTTTGTCTTTTTTGAAGATTTATCTTTATAATGGCTTCTTTTTTAAACATACCCAAAAATCCACCACTAGGATGCTGTATAACCTCAATATCCAACTCGATTATAGAGCAGTTAAGCTGGGATGATGCCTTTTTATATGCCTCATCCAAAGTAGGTGCTGTAATAATCATAATCCTATCCCTTATTTTTTTCTTTTGCTTTTTCAAATATAGCATTTACATAATATTGTTGTCCAACACTGAAAAGATTGTTTACAAACCAGTATAGAGTAAGTCCTGCTGGAAATGTAACAAAGAAAAATGTAAATATTATAGGTAAAAATTTCATAATCTTTGCTTGCATAGGATCACTAAAGTTTTGTGGAGTTATATGCTGTTGCCAAAACATAGTTGCTCCCATCAAAAGCGGTAACACATAGTATGGATCCATAGCAGAGAGATCTTGATACCAAAGTATCCAAGCTGATTGCTTTAACTCAAAAGAATTTAAAAGAACTCTATAAAGTGCAAAGAAAATTGGTATTTGCATAATCATAGGCAAACATCCACCCATTGGATTTGCCCCATGTTTTTTATATAGCTCCATCATTTTTGCATTCATCTTTTGAGGCTCACCTTTGTATTTTGCCTGTATCTCTTTTATCTTAGGACTAAGCTCTTTCATTTTATTCATAGATACCATACCTTTAAATGTTAAAGGAAATAGCACTAGTTTTATCAAAATGGTAGCTATAACTATAGTCCAACCCCAGTTTCCTATAAAGTTATATATCATCTTTAAAAACAAAAACATAGGTCTTGCTACAAAGGTAAAAAATCCATACTCTATAACATTTGTAAGTCTTGGATCTATAGCTTTTAACTTGTCATAATCTTTTGCTCCTATATATCCGTTTAAAGTTACCGCTCCACTTTCAACCTTTACAAATGGTTTTGGATCCTTATCTTCAGTTGATACTACAACATCGAGTCCCTTATTAAAATCATAAAACATTGAAGTATAATATTTATCATTAGATGCTACAAATTTAGCATCCATAACCTTCAAACTTCCTTCACTCTTTCCACTTTGAACCTTTTCTAAAGTGTCATCACTCTTTTCAACTATAACTCCGTTAAAAACAAATCTATCTCTTTCTGCTACAGGATGCTCTCCGTTTGAGATAAAAAACTCTACCGGTTTTTTTAAACTTATCTCTATCTTATAAGTTCCGTTTTCATTGAAAGTTATCTTTTTTGTTACTACATTTGAAGACAATCTTTGAGTTAGAGTTACACTCTGTTTACCGTTTAGTTTTATTTCACTCTTATTTGTGGTATATGGAGTTGAAAATGCTTCAGTGTTTAACACCTTGTCACTAAATCTTATCTCAAGAGGTTTTAATTTCATATCATCTTTTATAATAGTGGTATAACTTCCATCCTCTTTTTTAAACTTCTTCCCCAAAAGTGTATAACTTAAAATCCTACCTAAAGAGTCTATCTCTATCTTAAAGTTTTTAGCTTCAATTGTAACTAAGTTTGATATCTTTGTAGTAGGTGGACTCTTTTTTATACTTTTAGTATTTATTGCTGTTTGTTGAAGACTTTTTTGCTCTACTACCTGTTTAGTTACATTGTTCTCTTGTAGATTTGCTTTTGGCATAAAATACATATCATACACTACAAAAAATATGACACTTAGGATAACCGCCAATGCCATCCTTTGATTTTGCGACATCTTATCTACCAATTTTTACCCTTTAAAATGATTTTATAAGAAAGTATTTATCTTTCTCTTTTTTCACAAGCCAAAATTTTACTATAATAGTGTTTTGATTATCTTTACAAATGAAATTTTTTTTACTCTTCTTATCTATTTTTATAACAGGATAATCTATACCGCCTTTAAAAAGTTGATTACATCTTAAAATCCTAAAAAAAGTATAAAAAAAAGCTAAAAAAATATTGTTTTTTTCAAATTGCCACTTTGCATACTCTGAACAAGTTGGATAATACCTACAACTTCCAAAAGCAAAAACTGTTAAAAACTTTTGATAAAAATCTAAAAATTTTAAAGCTATCTTCCTCATAGTAGTGCCTTTAAAGCTTTGTCAAAAAGATACTCCAACCTAGAAAATGGTGCATCGACTATATCCTTTTTCGCAATCAAAACCATACTATCTTGCAAATCATCGGCCTTTTTTATAAAAAGAGATCTAAGTCTTCTCTTTGCATAAGCTCTCTTAATAGCATTACCTATCTTTTTAGAAGCCACCACACTAAACCTCCTTTGTCCATCTTTTTGTAAAAAGAGAACAAAATACCTCGTGTGATACTTCTTTGAGGAATTATATAATTTATTAAATTCCTTTACAGTGTGTAGAGGCGAAAAGCCTTTTATACTGCTAATCTCTTTCTACCTTTAGCCCGTCTAGCTTTTATAACTTTTCTACCGTTTTTAGTTTTCATCCTAACTCTAAAACCGTGAGTTCTCTTCCTAGGAGTGTTATGTGGTTGATATGTTCTTTTCATCATTTTTTCCTTTTTTTACATATGTTTTAAGCTCGCGAATTTTACTGTAACTTTCTTAAACTAAGATTTATATAATTTGTTTGCCATTTAAATCTCATAATCTTTTTTTACTTAAACCAACTTTTTACTTTATCAACTAACTCTTCAAGTTTACTCTCGTGGGGAGTGCTTTCACATCCAAAACTCTCATTTAACTTTTCTAAAAGTTCTCTTTGCTCTTGGGTTATTTTTTTAGGATATTTTATCTTTATCTGAACTATTTGATTTCCCCGTCCTCTACGATGAATATCCTCTATACCCTCACCTTTTAAAACAAACTGTTTTCTATCCTCTACCGATGGCGGTATAGTTATCTCCATCTCTCCTCTTAGAGTTGGAACTTTTATATTTCCGCCCAAGATTGCTTTTGTAAAAAAGATAGGAACCTCTATATATACATCAAGTCCATCTCTAACAAAGTGTTCATCATCTTTTACCATCACAAGGATATAAAGGTCACCTCTTCTGCCATTTAAAATATTTCCTTTTCTACCAACTCTTATGCGGTTTCCATAGTCAACTCCAGCAGGAATCTTTACAGTAGTAGTTTCTGTTTTTTTGATATATCCATCACCATCACATTTTGAGCAAGGATTTTTGACTATATGACCACTTCCACCACATCTATCACAAGTTTGTGAAAAAGTCATAAAACCTTGTCTATAGTAAAGTTCTCCTCTTCCTTGACACTCCGGACATACAGCCTTTTGACCATTTTCATCTCCACTTCCATTACATTTATCACAAGTTGTAAAATAACTATATGTTATATCCTTTTCACAACCAAAAACAGCCTCATAAAACTCTAAAGTAACCTCGGTTTGTATATCCAATGGATATTTTTGATATGAATTCGCTCTACTTTTAAAGCCACCAAAACCACTAAATCTTTCACCAAAAAATGATTCAAAGATAGAATTTAAGTCATCCATACTCATATCACTAAAGCCACTAAAACCTCTGTTTTCAAGTCCATTATGACCATATCTATCATATATAGCTCTTTTTTCTTTATCACTTAAGACTTGGTAAGCTTCATTTACAAGTTTAAACTTTTCTTCTGCCTCTTTATCCCCTTGATTTCTATCTGGATGATACTTTAAAGCTAATTTTCTATAAGCCTTTTTTATCTCTGCATCTGTTGCATTTTTGCTTATCTCTAATAGCTCATAATAGTCAATTTTTAACGACATTTTAAGCATCTCCTAATAAATATTTCTCGTAACTATACTATTGATAACTTAAAAGATTTATATAAAAATGTTAAAAACATATCTATATTTGCCGATTTAGCAGTAGAAAAAGTTTTTAAGGATCATCAGTGGAAAATAAATATTTACAAGAGATAACCAATGCAGTTTTAAAAGAACTTAGAAAATTTGAAATAGTTACTCCAGAAATTTTTAGCAGTTTATATCAAAAGAAGGCAAAGGAATTAAATCTTTTAGATAAAATAGCTTTGAAAGATTTAAATAGTGAAGATGTTTTAAATAAATACTACAAGATTCAAAAAATTACGAAAGAAAATGTAGAATTTCTGTCAGAAAATGCTTCAAAAGCTAAAGAGGCAATCAAGAATAAGGATGAAAACCTCTTAAATAATGTAAATAGTAAAATGGAAGAGTTAATGAAAAAGATATCAAAACTCCAAGAACAAGTTTACTTAGATGAGCTAACCAAACTATATAATAGAAAATATCTTTTTGAAGAGGTTCTAAAACAGGATTGTTTTAAAAATAATGGTGTTATCACTTTTGTAGATTTGGATAAATTTAAATATATAAACGACAATTTTGGTCATATGGTTGGAGATAAAGTCCTTTTGCTTATTGCAAAAATGCTTGGTGATTTAAAAGATAGTAAAGCTATAAGATATGGTGGTGATGAGTTTATAGTTGTTTCAAAACTAGATAAGTTAAAAGCAGAGGATTTTTTCAAAAAATTAACTCAAGAGTTAGCTAAAAAAAGCTTCAAATATAAAAATAAAAAGTTCAAAATAAACTTTAGCTACGGTATAGAAGAGTTTAAAAAAGGAGATAGTTTTTCAGATATAGTTGAAAAAGTTGATGAAGTTATGTATAAACAAAAAAGGAGTAGGAGAAAAAAAGAGTTAGAAGTTGCTTAAAATTTTTTGGATATAATCTTTAAAAAAATTTTAGAGGTTAAATTTATGAGCAAAAAAGATATAAAAAAAGTAGTATTAGCTTACAGTGGAGGACTTGATACCTCTATCATCCTAAAATGGCTTCAAGATGAATACAATGCAGAAGTTATCACTTTCACAGCAGATATAGGTCAAGGCGAAGAGGTAGAACCAGCAAGAGTAAAAGCATTAAGTCTTGGAATAAAACCTGAAAATATTTTTATAGAGGACTTAAAAGAAGAGTTTGTTAAAGACTATGTTTTTCCTATGTTTAGAGCAAATACTATCTATGAGGGAGAGTATCTTTTAGGAACTTCCATAGCAAGACCACTTATAGCAAAAAGACAAGTTGAAATAGCAAACCAAATGGGAGCAGATGCCCTTTCTCACGGAGCAACTGGAAAGGGAAATGATCAAGTCCGTTTTGAGATAGGTTACCTTAGTCAAAACCCAAATCTAACTATCATAGCTCCTTGGAGAGAATGGAATCTAAACTCAAGAGAAAAACTTTTAAAGTATGCTAAAAAACACGGCATAAAGATAGAGCAGAAAAAAGGAAAATCTCCATACTCTATGGATGCAAACTTGCTTCATATCTCTTATGAGGGACTTATCTTAGAAGATCCTTGGAATGAACCAGAAGAGTCTATGTGGAGATGGACTG
Source organism: uncultured Campylobacterales bacterium (assembly GCA_964622255.1). GTDB lineage: Bacteria > Campylobacterota > Campylobacteria > Campylobacterales > QNZT01 > SZUA-1377. Next base: position 3,129 of record CAZUPK010000073.1, on the reverse strand, counting down.
TTAGTCCAGAAAATGCACCTAATACTCCAGAATACATAGAGATAGAGTATAAAGAGGGAGATCCTATCGCTATAAATAAAGAGAGTTTAACTCCAGCAAAACTTCTTACAAAACTAAATGAACTTGGAAGCAAACATGGTATAGGAAGAGTTGATATAGTTGAAAATAGATATGTAGGTATGAAAGCAAGAGGATGTTATGAAACCCCGGGCGGAACTATTTTATTGAAAGCTCATAGAGCTATAGAATCTATTACCCTTGATAGAGAGGAAGCTCACTTAAAAGATGAATTGATGCCAAGATATGCTTTGCTTATCTATAACGGTTTTTGGTTTTCTCCTGAAAGAGAGATGCTTCAAGCTGCAATAGACAGAAGTCAAAAAAATGTCAACGGAACAGTAAGAGTTAAACTATATAAAGGAAATGTAACAGTAGTTGGAAGAAAGTCTCCAAATTCACTATACAACGAAAACTTTTCAACTTTTGAAGAGGATGAAGTATATAACCAAAAAGATGCAGAAGGTTTTATAAAATTAAATGCTTTAAGATTTATCATCGGACATAGCAGAAAATAGATGGCATCAAGAGATATAGTTTATAATGGCAACACCTTTAGTATAAACTATGAAATAGAAAATAAAAAGGCAAAGGTAGATATACTCCATCTTCACGGATGGGGAAGTTCCAAAGAGGTAAGCAAGGCTTGTTTTGGTGGAACTTTGAGTGAGTTTAGACATATATTTATAGATATGCCAGGATTTGGTAAGAGTTCAAATAATGCTGTGTTAACAACTTTGGATTATGCAAAAATCATAGAGCTTTTTATAAAAGAAGTTAGGATAAAAAAAGATATTATTACCGGACACTCCTTTGGTGGTAAAGTTGCTACTTTGTTAAATCCAAAACTTTTAGTTCTTCTTAGCTCAGCAGGTATAGTTTTAGAAAAATCGCTAAAAGTAAGGATAAAAATAAAATTATTTAAACTTTTAAAATTTTTAAAGCTCGGTGGTTTTTACAAACTCTTTGCATCAAAAGATGTTGATAATATGAGTCGAAATATGTATGAAACATTTAAAAATATTGTAGATGAAAAGTTTGATGATGTATTTTCTTCTTACCGTAGTAAAACAGTTATTTTTTGGGGCAAAAGTGACACAGCAACACCTTTAAAAAGTGGAGAGCTTATTCACTCATACATAAAAAATAGCTCCTTTTATCCGTTAGAAGGAGATCACTACTTTTTTACAAAACCAAAAAATAAAAAGTTCATAGAAGAGACAATAAGAAGGCAAACTAATGAATTATTTTAAAGTTTTTGAACTTTTTTCACATATATCTTTAACACTAACTTTAGGCTACTACCTTATAACAAATCTTCAGTGGTATAACTATAAGTTAGAAAGAGTCATCCTAAAACATAAAAAGATATATTGGCATATCATCTATTTTTTACTTCCCCTATTTGCTTATTATTTGAGTGGAAAATACTTTTGGATATACTTTTACTTCGGACTAATTCCCTCTCTTTTTATATGGAAAAAAGACTTGATAAACCTTTGGTTTTTACCATTAGAACAAAAAGGTTTTTTGCTATACTTCTTTTTTTAACTATTTTGATAGATATCTTATGCTTAGCAAAGTTTCACTGTCAAATTTTAAGTGTTTTTATACCTTTGGTATCAACCTATATCATTTCAACTTTTATAGAAAAAATGATATTTAATATATATAAAAAAGAGGCTCAAAAAAAGCTAAAAAGTATGGATATAAAGATAGTAGCAATCACTGCAAGTTATGGAAAAACAAGTATAAAAAACTTCATATATCAACTAATATCAAAAAAATTTGATGCTTATAAAACTCCACGAAGTGTAAATACTTTGGGTGGACTTATAAAAGATATAAATCAAGATATGCCAAAAGATACAAAAGTTTATATAGCAGAAGCAGGAGCTAGAAAAAGGGGTGATATAGATGAGATAGCAACCTTTTTAAACCATCACATAGCAGTGGTAGGAAGTATCGGAGAAGCTCATATAGAATACTTTAAAACTTTGGAAAATATAAGAAATACTAAGATGGAACTTTTAAACTCAAACCGCCTTAAAAAAGCTTTCATTCACAAAAGTGCAAATATCGACCCAAAAGGAGATAAAAGGATAAAAGTTTTTGGAGATGATACAAAGCTTATATCTTCAAATCTTGACGGTATAACATTTTCTTGCAAAATCGACGGCAAAGAGGAAAAGTTTTTTGCACCTATTTTAGGAAGTTTCAACACCATAAATTTAACTGCATCCATACTTGTAGCAAAAGAACTTGGTATGAGTATAGAGGAGATAAGAAAAACTCTTTTAAATCTAAAACAGGTTGAACACAGACTACAAAAAATCAAAGCCGGAGGAAAACTCATCATAGATGATAGCTTTAATGGAAACTTAGAGGGTATGACAAACTCTTATGAACTTTGCTCTATGCATAAGGGAAGAAAGATTATAGTAACTCCCGGTATTGTAGAAAGCACTTGTAAAGCAAACGAAATTTTGGCTAAAAAAATAGATGAGATATTTGATATAGTTATCATAACTGGAAGTTTAAACCAAAAAGTTTTAAGAGAAAATATCATACGAGCTAAAAAAATAGTTCTAAAAGATAAATCAAAACTTCAAGATATACTTGCAAGTGAAACAACTATGGGGGATCTTATCATCTTTTCAAATGATGCTCCAAATTTTGTATGATAGAATTTAATGATGATAAGTATCTATAACTAATAAAAATCTAAAGAAATGATACAATATCAAGATGAACACTGTAAAATAACATTTACAGTATGAAATATATACAATATTTGACGGAGGAAAAAAAATTGCGAACAAAACTTGACATTATCCCCAGTATTATTATATTATCAAAGATAATAATTCCAATTTAAGGTATTTTTGATGAATAAAAATTTACTGTTTTACATCTTTATTTGTTTTTTTGTTGTAAATTGCGGAGGGGATAAAGGTATCCAAGAAAATAATGAAACTTTAATTTCAAATTATTATCATCCAACTTTAAAAGATGTTTGGCAATATCAGTTAACCGAAGATTTAAATCTTAGCACCAATGCCACCATTTATG
>CAZUPK010000072.1:0-3020 GCA_964622255.1 uncultured Campylobacterales bacterium | reverse complement strand
TAACTACTATCTGAAAACTCTTTTTCAAAGCATGAGGAAAGTTCTAGTGAAAGTGCCTTTTGAACTATCTTATCTTTCAAAGCCCCAAGTCCCAAAGGACGAAACTCTGTAGAGTTTTGCTTAGGAATATAGATGCGACTTAGAGGTTCAGGTGTATATCTGTTTTTTAAAATATCATCTACTATATCTTGAAGATTTGAGTTCAAATCCTCCTCAAACAACTCAACACTAACTTGATCCAAACCTATACTTTTTTTGGAAATAAGAGCATAAGAGTTCTTAAGTGTTTTTAGAGTGATGATTTGAGAAAGAGTTTTTTCATACATAATAGCCCCTTTTTGGGATGATGTAGGGGTATTATAGCATTTTTTGGCAAATGAGGGGATATATCTGCGGGATGAACCCGCAGAATTTGGAATCTGTGAGAGAGCTAAGATTGAAAGCTCAGGAGTCTCGAAATAACCTCCACGGGATGAACCCGCAGAATAGTAGAATTATAGCACTTTATACCTCAAACTTTTTTAAATCATATAGTAACAATAGCGATGTTAAGGAACTTTGCGAAAAAGTTCGCAAAAGTATCATGATAACATGTTCACAACTCCATCAGTTTAACACAAAAGTCCTATTTTTAGGCTTTTTAAAGCAAAAAAACTTCGCAAACCATTTTAGATTTTTTCATAAAAGCATACTTTTGCGAACTTTAAGCAGTTTTTAAGTTTCAAAACTGCCTATTTTAGGGTGTTTAATCATGATTAAAAATAAAAAGTTCGCAAACCTAAATCTAAAAAGCATAAAAACAAACTTTTACGAACTTTTGAAAAAAATAGAGTTTTTAACAAAATCCCTAAACATAGGACTTTTATTGAGTTCAGCTTAAAAATAGCTTAAGCAAAAAGTTCGCAAATCATTTTCAAAAAAAATAGACAGCTTCCCCATCAAAAGGCATCGGTTCATCTCCTATAACGGAACTTTTAGACAAACACTTATCACAAACCACATATAGCCTAATCGAATCAACACTTTTATCTATAAGTTCTTGAAGTTCATTTTCCAAACTATCTCTTCTCTTTCTATCTTTTAAGATACACTCAAAAACTGAGCGATTTACCCTCTTTCCATATGCTTCTAAAGCTTCACTAACTTTTCTTCGTCGTTTATTGTTTACTATATCATATACTACAACTACTCTTTGCATCAGTATTTTCCTATAAAAGCCCTATATGTTGCTATACCTCTTATCGCTCTTGCTAAAAGATATGCTTGCTCTTCGATGATAGTATCTATCTTTTTAGTAGCCTTTTTATGCTTAGTATATGAGCCTATCTTCTCAAGAATTTTTCTTGTTAATAGTTGTCTTGTTTTTACATCTAACTTTCCATCTTTATCTATCTTTAGATGTTGATTTTGATTTATCAAAGTAAAAACTACTCTATCCACTACAAATGCCCTAAACTCCTCTATCATATCATATATAAGAGTCGGCTTGTTATCATCAAGAGCATGTAAAAAGGATATATGAAGAGCAAGTCCCGCTTTTACTGCATGATAGCGAACTCTACTATATAACAAAGCATAACCGTAGTTTAAAAGTGAGTTTACTAAGTCTTTAGCACCATAGTTACCCTACCTGAAAATACAACTTTATCATCAACCACCTTTGACAATCCTTGCCAATATATCAAAGAGCTTTGCCCTTCATATCCCATGATTTCGTTTGTAGTTTTTGCATTTTTTAGCATATTGTTTAACTTTGTTTCCATAGCCTCTATCTCACTATCCAAAATAGTATGATATTTGTTTAAATACTTAAGATAATTTAACTGATTTTTTACTTTCCCTTTAACAAAAGTCTTAGCAAGTTTAAGTTGAAGTGGTGTGTTAAGTATCTCCAACTGTTTTATAGCTAACTTTGCATAAGAGTTTCTATTTGCATATAGTGAAGCATAAGGTGTTGTTTGACTCTTTTGATCTATAAAATCAACAGCTATACCAAGTTCGGCACAAAGTTTTACTAAAGCACCACTAAGAGAGATAGAGGTCGTAGCTATAACTATCCTCTCACAACTATATTTTGGTATTTTGTAGATAACTTTACCTTTTTGCTTTAAAACTATGGTATTTTTTGCAACTCCTAAAAAAGTTCCGACTTCTGAGATATATAAGACTGAAGATAGTGCAAATCTTTTTGCATAATCAGCTCTCTTTTTTGAAATCTTTCGACGACTTTTTTTATATGTATTTTGTGCTAAATACTCCTCAAAACCTCTACTTATAACTCTTTTTATAAAGTTTTTCTTTTGCGATAAACTAAACTCATAAGCAAACTCCACTCCTAAAAGCATAGTAGTAAAAGCTCTTTTAGTAGTTATCAAGCCCCTTTTTTTCTCAAGATACACTCTCTTTGATAAAGCAAGTAGTAAAGCCTCTTGTATAAGCTTAAATTGTGGATGATTTTCATCTATGATCTTAAAATAATACCTTTTTAAACCTGTAAAATAGTCATTTAACTTATCTATCATGATATTAAAGGGATGGATATTTTTTGTTATCTGAGACTGTTTTAAGATGATCTCATCTAACTTTTTCTTACTTATATCGACTTCAAAACCCTTAAACTTAAGCCCCAAAAAATCAAACCCATCTTTTATGGCATGAGATATTTTACTTTTATTTGGATCTGAAGATATGGATATATTTGTTAAAAACTTATCTATCTCTTTTTTATAGTGTAAAAGTTGCTTTTTATTATGAGAAAAAACAACTATATCATCAGCAAACCTTACAAATGATATAGCATTGTTTTGCAAAAACCAATCAAGCTGGTTAAGATATATATTTGCAAGAAGTGGAGAGAGTGGATCACCTTGATGAATACCTTCAAAATGCTCTATATATCTATATCTCTCAAATGAGCCATTTTTTAAAAAGAGATAGATAAGATTTATGATAGCTTTATCCTCTATCCTATCTGAAAGTAAAGATAAAAGTTTTTGGTGAGATATAGTTTCAAAAAAGTT
>CAZUPK010000071.1:0-8615 GCA_964622255.1 uncultured Campylobacterales bacterium | reverse complement strand
TATAAAATTACAACAGATTCTGCATCTAGTGATCTTAAAGATATGGAAACAATTAATCTTGAAACACTAGATTTAATAAAAGAGATGAAAGCTAGAGGAGACTCGTATTTAATTGGTGAGACTACAGGATTTATATCATTAGATAAAAAAACTACTGGGTTTAATGCAGGAGATCTAGTGATAATCGCTGCTAGGCCGGCGATGGGTAAAACTGCTTTAGTTTTAAATATGGCTTTAAAAAATATTGAAGCAAATAAGGGTGTAATTATATTTTCATTAGAAATGCCATCATCTCAATTAATGCTAAGACTTCTTTCTGCAAAAACATCAATACATTTACAAGATCTAAGAAAAGGCTCTTTAAATGATCAACAATGGTCAACACTAACAACAGCTTTTGATGATTTAAATACAAAAAAACTTTGGGTTGACGATAATGGTTCACTGAATATTAATCAACTTAGAGCAAGAGTTAGAAAATTAGTACAAAATAAGGAAAATAATATATCCATGATTATTATTGATTATTTACAACTAATGCAAGGTACAGGTACAAAAGCTAGACATGAAGAGATTTCTGAAATTTCAAGGGGTTTAAAAATGTTAGCTAGAGAGATGCAAATACCTATTATAGCACTTTCACAGCTAAATAGAGGACTAGAAGCTAGAAGTGATAAACGACCGATGTTAAGCGATTTAAGAGAATCTGGAGCTATCGAACAAGATGCCGACATCATACTCTTTGTATATCGTGATGATGTTTATCGAATAAGAGAAGAAAAAGAGAAGGAGAAAAAGGCAAAAGCCGAGGGTAAAGAGTATAAGAGTGATTTCTTTGAAAAACCACAAGAAGAAGCTGAGATAATAGTTGGGAAAAATAGAAATGGTCCAACAGGTATAGCAAACCTTCTCTTCCAAAAAGCATTTACACGATTTGTAAATAATGGTGGAGCTACGGTAGAAGTAATTTATAAAAATGCCGAAGTTGATGCTAAAAACTCAAAGATAGAGTTATCAACGATATAGCATATGCTACCTGAACTAAACCTCTTTGATTCTAAGAGAGATTATTACATCTTTTTTGCACTCTTTTTTCTTATCCTTTTTACAAATATAGCTTTAAAATACCACACTTTCACACAGATAAAATCTCACAAGATATATCAAACTACTGCAAAAGTGATAAATCAGTATGAAAAAACGAAAAGAGGTAAGAGTTATATAGTTTTAAAACTTCGCTCTTTTGATGGATTTACTTTTTATACTACTAGTAGAGAAGATTTAAGAGAGCTTTATGGAGATAGTTTGCTTTTAAAGGTTGTTACTAAAAATCTTGCCTTTTTAGATATGTTTAAAAATACCTATCTTCCTACCTTTGATATAAGACTTATAAAAAAAGATAGGGTTAAGAAAAGATTTTTAAACTTTATAGCCTTTCAACATAACAGTCCTATGATAAAGGAACTTTTTCAAGCACTCTTTTTAGCAAAACCTATTTCAAAAGAACTTAGACAAAAGGTATCAAATCTCGGTATCTCCCATCTTATAGCTATAAGTGGATTTCATCTTGGGGTTTTGTTTTTTATACTTTACTATCTTCTTGAAAAAATATATAAGTTTTTTCAAGATAGATATTTTCCATACAGAAATAGACAGTTTGATCTTACTATTATGGTGGCTTTTTTACTTTTTTGGTATCTCTATCTTTTGGGATTTGTGCCACCTTTAGTTAGAAGCTATGTGATGCTTTTAGTGGGATTTTATCTATATGATAGATATTTTAAAATCATCTCTTTTGAAGTGCTTTTTGTTGCAGTGATGATTATACTTGCCTTTATCCCTGAATTTTTCTTTAATATAGGTTTTTGGTTTTCAGTAAGTGGAGTCTTTTTTATCTACTACTATCTTTACTATTTTTCACACTTAAAATCGTGGCAGATGGTTTTAACTCTAAATATCTTCGTATATCTTGCAATGCTACCGGTTGTTCACTTTATCTTTTATAAGTTTACATATCTTCAACTTTTATCACCTTTGCTTTCGATAGGGTTTATACTGTTTTATCCACTAGAACTTTTTTTACATCTGATAGGAGAGGGAGGTTTGCTTGATAGGTGGATAGTGAAGCTTTTAAACTTAAAAACTACAGCTTATGAGATAAAAACTCCACTTTGGTTTTTAGTTGTTTTTTTTATCTCTCTTTTCTTTTTTTATAAGATAAACAGTAAGCATAGGAAGAAAGACTAAAGCTAAAGTTAAAGTAATGATTATGAAGATAGTTACCATACTCATAAAGACTCCTTCAAATGTCTGCTTTTATACATACCTATTGCTAAAATAACAATGGTTATTATATATAAAAATTGATAATCGTCAACCATTTTTAAAATAATACCACCAAGCACAGGGAAAAAGAGTCCAAGAGAGGTTATATTTGCTTGAAGAGCAGTGTAAATAGGTCTTTTTTCTTCTGGTGCTATCTCGATGACTAGATTCATACCTGATATTTTATTCCCATCAAATCCTACACCGAAGATAAAGAAGATAAATGCATAACTAAAAGCACTCTTTGCAAAAAGTGCAATGATAAAAGCTACTATCATAAATATAAAACTTAGAGTTAGCATCTTTTCATAATTATGAATCTTTTTCCATATAAAAGAACTTCCGACAATGCTTCCTATCATCTGGACAGATATAAAACTTCCAAGCATCCAACCAGTTAGGGTTATAGAGTTGTTTGCATTTAAGATGACAAATGGTATCGAGATGAGGTAAGCATAACTTAAAAGTATAGTGATGATTTGTTGTTGAAGTTTTTTGTCTGATTTTAAAACTTTTGTCGAATTTTTCAAAAACTCTTTGAAACTTTTCTCTTTTTTTTGAACTTTTTCTTTTGGTGGCTCCTCTATAGTTGCAAAAGTAACAAATCCTATAGCCATCAAAAAACTACTTAGCATAAAAAGATATGCATAATTTAGTGGAGCTTCATAATTACTCAAAACAAAACCGGCAACTCCTCCGCTTATGATAGAGGCAACAGCAGATGCTATTTGTCTGTTTGCCATAGTATAGCCACGATACCTTTTCGAAAATAGTTTTGCTTGTAACTCTTTAAAGTATATAGCTCCAAATCCTGCCAAAAATGAAAAGAAAAACAGCCCTATACCTATAAAAAGAAGTGTTAAAGTTTTATTTTTATCTCCTAAAACAAAGATGCTAGTGCCTATCAAAAACCAGCTAAAAAATCTAAAGAAAAAGACTCTTCTAAGATATGGTAAAACTTTTTTATACTCCTGAGCTAAAAATGCTGCATAAAGTTGAACGATGATAGCTCCACCACGAAGTAAAGACGCAAAGATACCGACTATAACGACACTATCACTAAAGTGATGTATCATAAGTGGAAGTATAGTTGAAGGCTCTGCTATAGTTATAGCAAGAGCCAAAAAAAAAGCATGTATTATATTTTTGTAGTTATTTTTCGAATCATCTATCTTAAACATAGATGGGAGTATAGCAAAAGAGGATAAAACTACTCTTTGTCTTTTTTATTTTCCTCTTTATTTTCCTCTTTATCCATAACAAAACCAACCACAAGCAAAGCAATAACAAAGACTATAACTATACCTATATACAAGTAGGACATAATCAACTCCTTTTTAAAAAAAGTATAACAAAAACTTATTTAACTCAACTTAATTTTAGGTATTTTTAACTAAACTAAAAATACCTAAAATAATTAAAAAGGAGATTTTATGTGTTACTCAAGAATACAAAGACTTTTAACAGCTATTATGCTTGGAATCATACTATACTTTTTTTCTGTGGCAACTATTGACTTTCAAAATGGAGTTAAAGAAAGTTTAAACTTTATGATTGCTACAGGACTTCAAACTTTTGTTATAGTGATGCTTGTAGTTTGGGCTATCACAAACTTTTGTCCATCTATCTGGCTTTTAAAAAAAATACTTCCTCCGTGTAAATGGGATAAAGAGTAGTTATGAGTGATAAAATGAGTGATAAAATAAGTTATAAAGATGCAGGAGTTGATATAGATGCTGGTAACTCTTTTGTAGAAAATATAAAACCCTATGTAAAATCAACATTTGATAAAAATGTTATAGGTGGTATTGGCTCTTTTGCAGGTGCTTATGCACTTCCAAGTGGTTATAAAGAGCCTGTAATGTTAGCCGCAACTGATGGAGTTGGAACAAAACTAAAGTTAGCCATAGAAGCTAAAAAGTTTGATACGGTTGGTATAGATTTAGTTGCTATGTGTGTAAATGACCTTATTTGCAACTTTGGAACTCCATCTTTTTTCTTAGACTACTATGCAACTGCCAAGCTTAAAGCTGAAGAGGCAAGTGATGTTGTAAAGGGCATAACCGAAGGGTGCAAACAAAGTGAATGTGCTTTGATAGGTGGAGAAACTGCAGAGATGCCAGGAATGTATGCAAGAGGTGATTTTGATTTAGCAGGTTTTGCTGTTGGAATTGCTGAAAAGAGTGAAATGGACAGAGTATCTTTAGTAAAAGAGGGAGATGTTTTGATAGCTCTTCCAAGTTCTGGTATTCACTCAAATGGTTACTCACTTGTTAGAAAACTTTTCTTTGAAAAACTTGGTATGAATTTTGATGATGAGTTTGATGGGAAAAAACTTATAGATATTTTACTAACTCCAACAAATATATATGTAAAAACTTTCAAAGCTTTAAAAGAAAAAATAGTAGCTTTAGCACACATAACAGGTGGTGGTATCGTTGAAAATCTGCCAAGAGCTTTACCTTCACATCTTGGTGCTATCATACAAAAGGATAAAATCAAAACACTTCCGATATTTGATTTTATGTCAAAATATGTGCAAGAGGAAGAAATGTATAGAACTTTCAATATGGGTGTTGGTATGATTTTGATTGTAAAAGAAGAAAATGTCGATACAATTTTAGCTAAAAGTGATGGCTATGTTATCGGCAAACTTGTAAAAAAGATCAAAAAGGTAAGTTTAGTATAAAACTATTTCACTTAGCAGTGCAGTAGTTTTTTGGGAAAATCATAAGAAAATATGATTATTAAAAACAAAAAGGAATCAAATGAAAAAGATAGCATTTATATTTCCAGGACAAGGAAGCCAAAAAAAAGGTATGGGTGAAGACTTTTACAACAATAGTGATTTAGCCAAAAGTATTATAGACAGTGTCAGTGAAAAAAGTGGTATTGATTTTAAAAGATTGATGTTTAAAGATAATGAAGACTTGGGAAAGACAGAGTTTACTCAACCGGCTATTTTGCTTGTTAGCTCGGTTGCTTTAGAACTTTTAAATCAAAAGTCAGATATAAAACCGGAGTTTGTTTTAGGACACTCTTTGGGTGAGTTTAGTGCTTTGGTTGCAAGTGGAGCTTTAACTATCGCAGATGGTGTAAGTTTGGTAAATCAAAGAGGAAAACTTATGCAAAAAGATTGTAGTGAGATAGAAGCCGGTATGATGGTTATACTAGGTTTAAATGATGAAGTAGTAGAGGAGATTTGTCAAAAAGCTCAAAGTGAGGGTAAAAAAGTTTGGACTGCAAACTATAACAGTGATGGACAGATAGTTATTGCAGGGCTTAAGCCTGATCTAAAAGAGATAGAGAGTGTTTTTAAAAGTGTTGGAGCAAAAAGAGTGATGCTACTTGATATGAGTGTTGCAAGTCATTGTCCACTACTTTCAAATGCAAGTGAAAAATTAAGTAGTGAGTTAGAAGACAAGTTGCAAAATAGTTTTAAATGTGATGTTATATCAAATGTTACTGCAAATGCTTACCGGACAAAAGATGAAGCTATAAAACTACTTAAAAGGCAACTGATAAAACCTGTAAAATATAAACAATCCATATCAAACTATGATAAAAAAATAGATCTTTTTGTAGAGCTTGGTGGAACAGTTTTAAAAGGTATAAATAGAAAAGTTACAAAAGTTCCAACTATAAGCATAACAGATATGGCAAGTTTAGAAAAAGCAATAGAAGAGATTGTGGTATGAAAGTAACCCTAGCTCAAATCTCTCCAAAGCTATCGCAAAAGAAACAAAATATCTCTTTGCATAAAAATATTATCTTAAAGTCAAATGATGATGTAGTAGTTTTTCCGGAACTTAGCCTTAGTGGCTATCTTTTGATGGATAGAGTTTATGATGATGCTTACTCTTTAGATGAACTTGAAATTTTTAAAGAGTTATCAAAAGAAAAAGATATAATTTTAGGAGTTCCACTAAAAGATGATCATAGAGTTTTTAACTCAGCGATTTATTTTAGTAATGGAAAGATAAAACATATCCACTATAAAAACAATCTTCCAAACTATGGAATGTTTGAAGAGGCTAGATTTTTTTTTAGAGGGAGTGAGCTGGAAAGTTTTGAAACTAACTTTGGAAAAGTTTGTATGGTAGTTTGTGAAGATCTTTGGAGTAGTAAAAATATAGATAAACTGTGTCAGTTAAAACCTGATATTATCTATGCTATTGCAAATTCTCCTGCAAGAGGATTTACCGATGATGGTTTGGATATAGAGAAAAAATGGAAAAGCATCTTAAAAACTACAGCTTTACTAAGTGGAGCAAATACTTTCTTTGTAAATAGAGTGGGTTTTGAAGATGGAGTTGGATTTTGGGGTGGAAGTATGATAGTTGGAGCCAATGGGTTAGTAAAAGAGCAATTGAATCTTTTTGAGGAAATGATAGAGAGTTTTTCTTTAGAAAGAAATCTTTCACAGATGCAAAAATATATGTTAAGAAATGGTTAACATACTCCCCACTTTATTACTGCTTCTCTCAAAGCCACTTTATTCCATAAAGGTTTTTCTAGCCGTTCTTTATAAGTTATCAGAGTAGATATTTTATTTTCTACATCCAATTTATCTAAAACTTTATGAGTAGCTTTTACCAAAGAGCAATACCCAAACTCTTGATTTTCTATCAAATCAACTTTATTAGCTCCCGCATATTTTTAAATAACCTTAAATTTTATAATTTTTGATACGGTAGTTCTTGATAATTTCAAAAAATCAGCAATCTCACTTTGCTTATATCCATCAAGTACTGCTTCTTTTATCTTTATATTTCTTGTTTTTATATCTTGTTTACCATCAAAATAAAATTCAAGTGGTTGCTGTTTCAATCTAATCAATTTCTTATCCTGTTTATATTTTGTCTTTTCTAACTCTTTAAGCTTTTTTAGTTCATCTTCACTTATTTTATTGTTTAGCATTGAAAACAATGTTTTATCATAAAGCATAGAATCATCTAATAAAACATTATAGATATTGTTCAATATACAAAATGAGGACGACCACTTATATTCACCTATCTTTTTAACAATATTAGCTTTTATAGGATTTTGTTCGATATATTTTAACAAAATATAAAGATAGGTATCATCATAAACGAAACTATTTTTAAATCTTCCTTGCCAAAGTGGTCCTACTCTTTTGTATTCTTTATTGAAATATTGTGCATATTTGGAGTTTATTTGTCTTGCTATCAAAGATAGATTTTCACTTTTTGTCTCTATAAGAAGATGATAGTGATTACTCATAAGACAAAAAGAGTGAACTGTAAAATTATATCTAAGTTTTGTATCGTCTAAAATTTCTAAAAACTTTTTAAAATCATCATCTTTTAAAAAGATATTGCTTCTTGCCACACCCCTATTGATAATATGATGAAATCCGATACTCTCTATTCTTGGTCGTCTAGGCATAGTTTTCAAAAGGATTAATAATTTTTAGTTGGTCTTCTATAATTTGCCTATGTTGCATATCTTCACTATATAAAACTGTGCAATTATTTTCCAAAGCTGTTGCTAAAATTAAAGAATCATAATATTGAAGTTTATATTTCTTTTTAATTTTTATGGCTTTTATCTGTGTAGTTAATGAAAAGTTAACGATTTTAAAATTATTATCAATTTCTAATAACACATTTTCTATATCTACACTATCCAATTGAAATTTTTTAAATAAAATATTCGTAACTTCATTGATAACTTGTGTAGAAACCAATATTTCATCAAATGAAAATATAAGAGCATTTGCAATTTTATTTTTATCAAGTTCAGTTTTAGAATATGAATAAAGTATGATATTTGAATCAATAAAAATTTTATCTCTCATGTGCTTCATCTCTATCAAACTTAAAACCTCTTGTATCAATAGAAATTGCACTCATTTCTTTTTTTCCTTTTCTGATATTGGTTTTATATTCATCATCCCTATCATACATTATGAGGAATCTTACTTTTCTTTTTTCTTGTAAATCTTTATATTCCTTTGGAATATGAACAATACCATTTTTTATAGTTGCTTCAAACTCTATAGCATACATTTTATAGCCTTTTTAACTTGTATTTTTATAATTATACAAAGAAAATTCTCAGATATAGGTTATTCCCAATACCTGACCCCACATGTTTCACCCACATGTTTCAAGTTTAACTTCTTTTGAAAAAAATCTCTTATTTGTATCTTATCCACTTTTTCAATAGGTTCTAAATGCTCTATATTATCATCTTCTATATCATATATATACATTAAAAATCTCTTTTTTATCAAAACTATCTTCATATATAAAAAAATCCAA
>CAZUPK010000070.1:0-8534 GCA_964622255.1 uncultured Campylobacterales bacterium | reverse complement strand
TTGATATATGTTACTATTTTTTAATACTTTCACCATATACAAATTATCTATATCAGCATTTTTAGTAAAGATTTTTGCTATAAAATCTCTTTCATCACTTACATCTTTATATAGTTTAAGTGATGTTTTATATGAGTTTAGTGTTAAATTTATCTTTTTAGAGTTTACCCCCTGAATTGACATTGTTTTTAGCAGTATATCACTAGGAAGATTATTATAGATTGAGTATAATCGCTCATATGAAATTTTTCTATTTTTAACATCATTTCTGATATTTACAATTTGTTTAATATCTTCTATAATTTTATATATTAGTTTATCATCTTTATTTTGATTATAAATGTTTACTATTGAATTTACAATGCTATTTGTCTTTTTTATCTGTTGATTATAATCATAATTTTTTTCATTTGAATTGCTTAAGATGGTTTGTATTGCTATCTCTCTTTCTGTTAAGGACTCTATTAAGAGATTTTTTAAATTTTCTACTTCACTTATATTTTTTGTCGTATTTTCAATAGTTTTAAAACTTAAATACTCAGCAACCACGATATAAGCTGAAAGAAAAATAACAATCATAATAGGAAAAACTGTTACTGTTTTTATACTATTTTTTATTCTCATAAAAACTCTCTTTTACAGATATTGCTCTAAGCTATTCAATGAACTATCTAGTTGTTGTATATCATTTAAAACTTCATTTTTATTTAAAATATTCAAAGTTATTTGGGTTATTTCATTTAAGCCTAAAATTTCGGCAGATGATTTTATTTTAACAGCCAAAAATTTTATACTATTTATATCACCTTTTTCATAATATTTTTTTATAAGTGATAAATTATGAGTTGTATTTTCTATAAACTCTCTTAAAATATCTCTCTTTTCATTTATAGTAAGATTTACATTTTGCAAAAAATCAAAATTACTATGGGAAAAATTATCTGATTCTAATTTTTTTGTTTGGTGTTTAAAATCTACTTTTATCTCTTCTTTATTTCTTTCATTATTCTCTTGAGTTTGTGAATCAACATTTAGTATGGATTTTAAAGCATCATTTATAACTACTTCGTCACCATTGCCATTTTCCTTTTTTATTTGAGGTTTATCTATTTCATTTATATTTTCTTTTATTTTTTTTATAATTTTATTCTTTTTCCCAGCAACCATAGTAGAATTATTATTTTCATTGTTTTTGTCATTTAGTAGATTTATTTTTAACTCATCTCGAGGAGTTTTTTCTTCATTTTTTGTCTTTAAAAAATTTAAGTTTGTATCTTGAGTTAATGCTATATGCTCTTTTTCATTCATTTTTAAAAGACTATTGTTATTTTCATTTTGTTGATGAGTTAAATTTATTTTTAAGTCTTCATTAATATTTTTCTGCTCAATCTCTTTTATTTCAACCTTTTCTATTTTTGCATTATTGTCATTGTCATTTTCATCTATTTTTAAAAAATTTAAATTTATGGTAGTTTTATTATCATTTACCTCTTTTTCATTATCCTGAATAGGTTTTTGTAGGTTTTCATTGACTTTTTGTTCCTCATTGATTTTTAAAAAGTTTAGATTTACAATAGGTTGTTCATCTTGAGTTATCTTTTTATTTATATCTATAACATTCTCTTTTTCTTTGAGTTTATTATTATTTTCTTGTTCTATAGGAGAAATTAACTCAATTTTTGGTTCTTCTATATCTTTTTTTTCTTGATTAAAAGTATTTTTAAATCCATCTTCACTCTCTTCCTCTTCTTCATCTTTCATAGTAGAATTAAAAAAGTTTAATACAACTTTTGAATCAGTTTGCTCCTCTGGCTGTTTTGGAATATTTGGAATATTTAATTTTTCTCCTATATTATTAAAATTATTTTCTTCTTTGCTGGTGTCTTCTGAAAAGTTATTGTCCTTTTTCAAAAAATCAAGTGAAAATGATGAAGTTGTGGTAGTTGTCTCTTCTTTCATTTTTTCATTTTTCATAAAGCTTAAATTTATATCCAAATCGCCACCATTAGTATTTGTCGAATTTTCATTTATATTTTTTATTAAATCTTTTGATCCATCTTCTATATTTTTTATATCTTTACTTTCATTTAGCATAGAGCTGAGGTTGATTTCGTTTTTATTAACAATAGCACTTTTGTTGTCTATTATCTCTTTTTCTATAAGCTTTACATTATATAGCTTTGACATACCAAAAATTTCATCTCTTATTTTTATTTCATCTATTTTTAATTTTGCACTAAACTTTTCCCCATCTTTTGTTTTAACTATAGCTTCATCTTTATTTGCTCCTCCATAGAGAATAAAATCTATCCAAGAGAAGTTTTCAAAGTTGTATATTAGCCCATTTTCCTTTTCAAATAACTCTGCAAAATCTTTGTGATATGTGCAAAACTCATCAAAATCCTCATATCCTAGTCTATTTAGTGTTTTTTCACTCATTCCCAAAAAGTTATAATTTTCATCATATAGTATCAAGTTTGACCCCTTTTAATGTTTTTTGCTTTTTTTTTGCCAATTACTTTTGAAAGTTCTTCAAAAGAGGCATTTTTAATATTTTCAAATGTTCCAAAATATAGGATAAGCTTTTTTATAGTTGCTTCTCCTATACCATCCCTTTTTAAAAGGCTTATACTTTTATCCTCCTTAAGTTTTTGTTTTTTATGAAAGCTTATAGCAAATCTATGAGCTTCATCTCTTATATTTTGGATAAAGTGTAACCTTTTATCATCGCTAGGGAGTTTAAACTCTCCATTTTGGCTCCAGATGATATCTTTTGCTCGTCCCTTTGCCCTTTGGACTTTTGCATCTCTTTTTTCCTTAGCGATTGCAACTATATCGACAAAAATATTTTTTTGTTTAGCTATTTTTATCGCTAAATCTAACAGTGTTTTACCTCCATCTATAACTAAAAGATTTGGAAGAGGATTTTTTTCTAAGTTCTCAATCCTTCTTTTTAAAAGCTCTTTCATCTGTGCATATTCATCAGATGAACTTAAGTTATAGTGACGATAGTTTTGTTTTATAAACTTTTCTTCCCAAAAAACAACCGAACCGACTCTTGCACTTCCCATCATATGGGAATTATCATATCCCTCTATAGCATAAGGGATACAACTAAGTCCAAAAAGCTCTTTTATCTCTTTTAGTATGTTTTGGTTCTTAATGCTCTGAACTCTTAAAAGTTCTTTTGCATTTTTTTGTGCAAGTATTGTTAATTTTTTCTTATCTCCTTTTTGTGGTATTTTTATCTCCACTTTTTTACCATAAGTAAGATAAATAAACCTCTCTATTTCATCCTTTTGTGAAAACTCATCATTTAAAAGTATCTCTTTTGGGATAAAAGGTAACTCTTTTTGGTAGTGGTTTAAAAGAAGAGTTTTATAAAGTTCATCTCTATCAAAACCAAACTCATTTTTAAAGATATGATGATCGCTTGATACAACTTTTCCATCTCTAACAAAGATTTTTACTCCACAAGCTCTCTCTTCCTCAACTTCAACAGCAAAGATATCAAAATTTTCTAGTTTTGCTATATCTATAGTTATCAAAACAGAAGCCTTTTTTATCTTTTTTATCCTATCACGAAGTTTTCCTGCCTCTTCAAATTTTAACTCTTCGGCAAGGATAAGCATCTTTTCTTCTAACTTTTTTATAACTTTTTTACTGTCGGCTATATAACTAAAAGCATCATCAACTATCTTTCTATACTCCTTTTTGCTTACAAGCCCTTCGCAAGGAGCTAAACACCTTTTTATTTGATAAAAAAGGCACCTTTTTTGACTCTTTATATTTGCCTTTCTTTGGACAAGTGGAAAGAGTTCGTAGATGCTATTAACTATATCTTTGGCTCCTGAAGCAAAGGGACCAAAGTATCTTATATAAGGTCTTTTTATTACCTTTCTTGTTATCTCAAATCGTGGAAACTCTTCACTCAAATCTATATAGATATATGGATATGTTTTATCATCCCTTAATAGTATGTTATACTTTGGTTTTAACTGCTTTATGAGAGAATTTTCCAAAATAAGTGCATCTTGTTCGCTTTCAACAACTATATACTCTAAGTTTTCAACTTCAGTTAGCATCTTGAAGATTCTAGGAGAGAGTTTTGGATTTGGGCTTATGGTAGGGGTGAAGTTGAAGTAACTTTTTACTCTATTTTTTAAAACTTTTGCCTTTCCTATGTATAAAACTCTACCATCTTTATCAAAGTATTGATAGATACCAGGAGAGTTTGGGATGTTTTTTAACTTTTGTTCAAGAGTTGTCATAATTTGCCTTGATGCTATTTTTTATCTTTTGAAATAACTCTTGAAGCTTTTTATCTTCTGTTAGAATAGAAAACTCTCCTCTAGCTTTTTCTTTAAATATTAGCTTTTTAGTTGGTGGTTCTTCTTTTTTTATAACTTTGTTTGAGACAAAATACTTTATCTTCTTTATATTCTCCATATCCTTACAAGTTAAATCAACAGTTTTAATCTGTTTTAATAAACTCTTTATTAAATTATCCTTATAATGAAACTCCATTTTGAATCCTGGATGGTTTAAAACGATAAAAAGAGTTCGGTTTTTAGTATATGTAAATAAAACTGCACGACTAAGGTGAGGTGGTAAAAGTTCTATAACTTTCATAAAACACCTCTTTGATGATATTTTTTGATATTGAGGTTTCGAAACTAAATGAGATATTATTTGACTAACTGTTTTCATATTATTATTATAGCATTTATAGTTTTTAATTTTGTTGGTTGTGGTTATAAAACTTTACCTATTTATGTTCCAAAAGATAAAGTGGTTAAAGATGCGAAATAAAACTATTTATGATGTAATCATCATTGGTTCGGGGATTGCGGGATTAAATCTCTCAAATATTCTTCCAAAAGATAAAAAAGTTTTGATAGTAACAAAAGAGAGAAGTTGGGATTGTAACACTTTTTATGCACAAGGTGGTATTGCAGTTGCAGTTGATGAAGATGATATCAAAGCACATATAAAAGATACTCTTGATGCTGGAGCTGGACTTTGTGATGAAAAAGCAGTCAGGGTTATGTGTAGTGACGGGATAGGAGTTGTTAAGGATTTGATGGATAGAGGTTGTCCTTTTGATAAAGATGAAAATGGCAATATCCTATACACAAAAGAGGCAGCTCACAGCAAAAACCGTATCATACATGCCGGAGGAGATGCCACAGGTAGAGAGGTGCATAAATTTTTGATGTTTGAAAACCCTCACGAACTTTTATACAATACAACTGTAACAGATCTTTTGATAGAGAATGATATATGTTATGGAGTTAAAGTTTATAACTGTGGAAAGATAAGGAACTATTATGCAAAGACGGTTGTTATAGCAAGTGGGGGAGTTGGGAGTATCTATGAATATCATACAAACTCTTATACTATAAGTGGAGAACTTCAAGGTATAGCACTTGAAAAGGGACTTCGTTTAAGAGATATGGAGATGATGCAGTTTCATCCAACTGTTTTTATACACTCTGTAGGAGCTAGAAAACAGCTTTTAACTGAGGCTTTAAGAGGTGAGGGTGCTTGGATAGTTGATGAGGATGGAAAAAGATTTTTGTTTGAGTATGACGATAGGGGAGAGCTAAGTCCAAGAAGTGTGGTAAGTAGAGCGATATTTGAATATAAAGCAAAAACTAAAAAAGAGGTTTTTTTAGATCTTGGTATGTTTGATAAAGAGTTTTTTAAAAAGAGGTTTCCAACTATTTACTATAACTTAAAAGATTTAGGATACAACTTGCCAGAAAGCAAAGTTCCTATCTCTCCTGCTTTTCACTATTCTATGGGTGGTATAGAGGTTGATCTAGATGGAAAAGTAAAGGGTATGAAAAATCTCTATGCCATAGGGGAAGTTGCAAATACAAGAGTTCATGGAGCTAACAGACTTGCATCAAACTCACTTTTAGAAGGGCTTGTTTTTTCTAAAAGAGCTAAGGAGTCTATATTGAAAGATAGTTTTGAGTTTGATATAAAAGAGTTTAGTGAAGAAGAGGAAGAACTGTTTAAACCATCTGATAAGAAAATAAAAAATGAGCTAAGAAGATTGATGTGGGAGAGTGCTGGAGTTGTTAGAAGTAGGAAAAAATTAGAAGATACTTTGCTTAAAATAGATGGTTTTTTGGGATTGGATATAGGAAAATTTTTAAGGCTTCGCTTAAAAACCTCAAGAAAAATCGTAAAAAGTACGATATGCAAAGAAGAATCTATCGGAGTTCATTATATTGTTGATTAAAAAGGAAATGATATGAAAATATTTTTATTAATCCAACTAATGTTTGGGTTTTTATTTGCTAGTGAAGGTGGAGGTTATATAGAACACTTGACATCTACTTGGGTAGGTTTTGCAAGTCTTATTATCTTTGTTGTCGGTTACTATTTTATCGCTACAGAAGAGAAGTATCATATAAACAAGGCTAAACCGGCTCTGTTTGTCGGAACATTTATCTTTATGCTCATAGGCTTTTATTTTACTATAAATGGTATGGATACGAAAGCTATTGGTGATGAAGTTGGGCATCTTATTTTAGAGATAGCGGAGATATTTTTCTTCCTCTTTGTTGCTATGACTTTTATAGAAACTTTGATAGAAAGAAGAGTCTTTGAAGCACTAAAGTATAAACTTATTTCAAAAGGTTACAGCTATAAAAGACTTTTTTGGTTGACAGGGACATTGGCATTTTTTATCTCTCCTATAGCTGACAATATGACAACGGCACTGATACTTTCAACCGTTCTTTTGACTATAGATAGGGAAAAAGCGGAATTTTTAGTTCCTGGTGCTATAAATATAGTAGTTGCTGCAAATGCCGGAGGAGCTTGGAGTCCTTTTGGAGATATAACAACTCTTATGGCTTGGACAGCCGGCAAAGGTGCTTTTGCCGACTTTTTATATCTCTTTCCACCATCTATCATAGGTTGGATAGTAACTGCTTTTTTACTAAGTCTGTCTGTTCCAAGGGGTGAGCCAGAGTTTGACATTACTACTGAGGAAAAACCAGTTATAAAACCTGGGGGTATAGTAACAGCTTATCTTGGAATTTTTACCATAGCTGGTGCTGTTTTGGGGCATCAGTTCTTTGGTCTTCCTGCAACTTGGGGAATGATGTTTGGCTTAAGTATTTTAAAACTCTACTCATACTCTCAAAAGAGAAAAGGAACTAAGGGTTTTGATATATATGCAAGTATGAGACTTGTTGAAAATGATACACTTTTGTTTTTCTTTGGAATCTTAAGTGCAGTTGGTGCTTTACACTTTTTGGGATACTTAGAGTATATAGCAAAACTATATGATGCAATAGGTGCAACGGCAGGAAATATCGGAGTAGGTTTTATCTCTGCAATAGTTGATAACGTTCCTGTTATGAGTGCTATATTAAAGGCAAATCCGCCAATGGGAGTTGATGAATGGTTACTTGTGACTTTAACAGCGGGTATCGGTGGAAGTCTTATTAGCTTTGGAAGTGCAGCAGGAGTTGGAGTTATGGGTAGAATGAGAGGCATATATACCTTTGGAAGTCATATGAAGTTTGCTTGGACTATTTTAGTTGGATATATTGTGTCAATGCTTGTCTGGTATGTGCAGTTTGAAAAGATGGGACTTTATTAGACTTCTTGCGAAACTAAAAAAATGATATAATATCAGTATGAGAAAAATAGATAAATTTAAAAAAGTAAATGATGAAAATTTTAAAAGAGTGGTTGGTGTAAAAAGAGCAACATTTGAAGCGATGGTAAAAGAGTATAAAAAAGCAGAAGAAGAGAGAAAGAAAGGGCATAAAAGAGGAGGGAGGAAGTCTAAATTATGTGAAGAAGATAGAGTGCTTTTTATGCTCGAATATTATCGAGAGTATAGAACACTATATCATATGGGGATAGACTATGGGATCAGTGAAGGATAAGCATCAAAATTAGTAAGAAATGTAGAGAGTGTGTTAATAAAATCGGGTAAATTTTCATTACCAAGCAAAAGAGCATTATATGATACAGATAATGAGATAGAGTTTATAATTATAGATGCAACTGAGAGTCCAATAGAGAGACCAAAAAAAAACAAAAAGACCATTATTCAGGGAAGAAGAAACAACATACATTAAAAGCACAAATAGTAATAGATCAAAATCATAGAATTTTATGTGTAGATACAACCAATGGAAAGGAGCATGATTTTTCACTCTATAAGAGATCAAGATTACCTATATTGCAAAGTATAGAAGCTAAAGTAGATTTAGGATATATTGGTGTTGAAAAATTACATTCAAATGTTGAGATTCCAAAGAAAAATACTAAAAAATATAAACCTGTAGATGAGGATAAAAAAGCCAATCAAGAAAAGATTTCAAAAAGAATTTTTGTAGAGCATGTTAATGCTAAAATTAAAACCTTTCAGATTATAAAACAGAAGTATCGTAATCGTAGAAAGAGGTATAATTTAAGGGTTAATCTTATTTGTGGATTGATTAATTTTGATAGGGGTATGATGGTGCTTGAAAAATGAGTTTTGCAAGAAGTCTATT
>CAZUPK010000069.1:0-2913 GCA_964622255.1 uncultured Campylobacterales bacterium | reverse complement strand
TTTAAAAAGTATGGATATGAACTTTTAGTTGGAGCTAGTAGAAAATCTATGATAGATATGATAACTCCATCAAAGGTTGAGGAGAGATTGGCAGGAAGTTTGACTTTGCATCAAGAGGCTATAAACAGAGGTGCTTCTATCATAAGAGTTCATGATGTAAAAGAGCATAAGCAGATGGTTGAGGTTTTAAAAGCTTTAAAGGAGTTTTTTTAAAGTAGAAAGAAAAATAGGAGTTTTCATGAAAAGTTTAGCTATTTTGATTGTATTAGTAAGTCTATCTTTTGCTAGATATGATATAGATATTTTTAAGA
Source organism: uncultured Campylobacterales bacterium (assembly GCA_964622255.1). Classification (GTDB taxonomy): domain Bacteria; phylum Campylobacterota; class Campylobacteria; order Campylobacterales; family QNZT01; genus SZUA-1377. The sequence goes on along the minus strand of CAZUPK010000069.1, from coordinate 2,602 downwards.
TAAAAAAGGGATGGAATCTACTCTCTTTTCCATATGATAAGGATGTTTTTTCAATTTTGTCAAAAAATAGCAATATTAAATCTATATGGAGTTATGATAAAAAGTGGAAAGCTTATATAAAGGGTATTGATAACATCGAAGATATTTTAAAAAAACACAATATCGATTCTTTAAAGAGTATATCTTTTAGTAGTGCTTATTGGGTATTATCTAAAGATGATTTTGAACTATATTTTGAAAAAAATCTTTTTATAGAGGATATAAATCTCACAAAAGGGTGGAACTTTTTGGGATTTCTTTATGATAAGACATCTATCTATGAGATAGGTAGAGATAATCTTTTTTGGAAATATAAAGATAAAGAGTGGTTACTTGGTGAAAACAAGAGATATAATGGTATAAAATCTTTTAAAGATATCTCATCTAAAGAGGGAGTTTGGATATATGCAAATAAAAATAGCATTTTAAAACAAGATAGTAGAAAAAAGTTTCTATTTTTAGATAAAGATCTCATTCCTCAACAAGTTGTATTAGATGGTAAAGAGGCAACTATTAATGGATTTGTTTATGATGAGTATTTAAAAAGTAGATTTGATTTTAATCAAACAGGTTATATGCCTATAAATGGAGCTAAATTTGAACTAAATAAGCAGTTAGTTCACAAAAATATAGCTAGTTCAAATGGCAACTATGTTATCTTTTTAGATAAAACAAATCAAGCTGTTTTAAACGATAGTAACTCTTCAGCGATAGAGGTGTTTAACTTTACTATTAGTGATTATTTTCAAAACTTTTATCCTATAAAATCTATAGCTATAGAGGCTATGATAGTAAATCCTTTATTTGTTGCAAAAGATTATTATATGGAGGTATCAATAGGAAATCTTAAACAATCAGTCTCTATGAGTTTTTATCCATTGCAAAAGCCTGAAAATTTACCAGAGGGTAAATTTATTTTAGGTACAGATATGAGTGTAGTTGATAATTATGGTAATTATATAAATCCAAAAGAACTTGATGGTCAGTTAAATCTAAAACCTACCTTTATTGTCTCTTCCAAAGTAGAGCATCCATTTATATATGCTTTAAATGGCTCTTTGTGGGAGTTAGTTGGTGAGGGGTTTTATAGAGAGTATGATGGTAAAAAGTTGGTTATTTCAAAAAACTGGTATGGTGGATTTGCTAAGTTTGTTTTAATGGATGTGGATAAGGAGAGTTTTTATAAAAAAAGTTTTACTGTAAGGGCAGAAGATGGTAAGAGTTTAAGAGATGTAGTTATAGTGTCAGATCAAAAGATAGTAACTTCAACAGATGGTGACGGAAACTTTACCTATACTGCTCCACAAAAGCCAAAAAAACTTATAGCCTATAAAAGAGGTTATGAAATAACTCCTATAGATATAAATAAAACTAATATTATTTTAAAAAAGTTAGATATAGATAGTTTGGATACTCTATATGGAGCTAGATTGTCCTATGATAAAAATCTATCTTTATCTTATAGTTTAGGAAAAGGTGCTAAGAAGTTTACATTTGATAACAGATATATAAAAAATAATATCCCTCCAAAGATAGAACTTTTAGCAGATACTAAGTTTGCGATATATTCTAAAATTTATCCATATAAAGATGGGTTTGTATTTGGAGCTAGTGATTCTACTATCGCATGGGTAAAAGATGGGAAGATAAAGAAACTTCATGAAGGAGGTGGAATCATCTATGATGGTTTAGTAGTTAAAAATGATACTATCTATTGTGGGACTTTTGGAGATAATTTTATAAAGATATCTGATAAGGGTATAGATTTTGATGAAGCTTTAAGCGATGCAAACTTTTTAGAAACAGGTTTGAGTGTTGTATATAAACCTTTGGTAACTAACTCAAAAATATATATTCCACTATACAATCAAAAAAAATCAACTGATATGACGATGATTATAAAAGATAATGAGTTAAACAATATCACTTCATTTTCATCTTTAGGAACTCCTGGGAGATTGAGTGAGATAGATGATAAGATAGTCTTTGGAACAAGTAAATCAAAAATAGTCTTAGTAGATAAAAATAGTGATGAAAAGAGTTTATTTGACTTTAATGGTGGGGCAATCTTATCTAAAGTTGTAAAACTTGATGATAGTTATTTTGCTATAGATTTAAATGGCTCTATAAAAAAGATAGCAACTAATGGCTCTATAATCGCTTCAAAACAGTTAACTCCTTCATCAAATCTATTTAGTTACAAAAATAATTTAATAGTAGCAGGATTTGATGGAAAAATTTACAAAATAGATAAAAATCTTGATATAATAAGCTTATATAGCTTAGATAGTGGAGTTTTAGCTAATCCTGTTGTATATAAAGGTGATATATATTTTATAACCAAAAGTGGGAGCTTTTATAAAAACGATGTGAAAATAGGCTCTTTTAACACAAAGGTAACAAATATAAATCTACTAAACAATACTCTACTTTTTGGTGGAGAAAATGGGAGTGTTTGGAGAGTTAGGTTGAAGTGATACAAGTAAAGGAGTCAACTATAAAGAAACCTAACTAAAAAAATATAAATTTTAAGTTTCATTTAGAAACACCTAAAGCTAAATTT
>CAZUPK010000068.1:0-11536 GCA_964622255.1 uncultured Campylobacterales bacterium | reverse complement strand
TATTAGAGACGGTTATTTTAAAATACCTACTAATGAATTAATCGAGGAAATTGCTTCTGATATCAATATAGATAATGGTTATTCAATAAACTTTTTTGGTTATAAAATACCAATTACTAATGGCAATTATCATATAGATTTTATAAAAGAGCAAATGAATATATATAGAAAAATAACAATGTTTTATAAAGATAAATTTCCAGAAGAATTTCCACCGAAAAACAATACAACAAAAAGAAATCATCGTCCTGAAATTCCTAATTTAAATGTAGATTTAAAAGAAAATAATGGAAATATTATAATAGTTTTAAATGCCGGAAATTTTAAAGATATTGATGGAGATAGTCATAAGTATACTTGGTGGGGAATAAGAGAAAAAGATACTAAAAAATATATTTTTGATTCGCCTTTTTTTGAAAATCAAAATAAATATTCAATATATATTAAAAGTGATTCTCAATATTTTAAAAGCAAATTAAAACCAAATAAAGAGTATGAAGCAGTAGTTGCTTTTTCAGATGATAAAGGTTTGTTTTCCAAAGGTAAATTTGTTTTATTTAGAACACCTCAGACAAAAGTACCAGTAATTAATAAATTTAAAATACAAGAAATATTTGATGATAAAGTAAGATTTGCATTAAATTATGATTTAAAATCAGTTTCTAATGCTGACTTTAAAATTTATATCAATTCTGATATATTAACATTTAAATTAAATAAAGATGGCTATTATAGTGATTATATTAATAATTTACAATGTGGGGAAACATATTCCTATTATATTTCAATTAAAAATGAATATGGTTCAAATAAAAGTGAAACCAGAAGCTTTACAACTCTTCCTTGTTCACCAAAAATTAGTGTAAATGCTATAGATGAACAGAAATTTTACTTAAATTTTAATCATAAACAAATAGGTAACTGTTATACTAAAAAAATTATAATTACTAAAGAAAATGATAGTGGCACAGCAACAGGAGAGTTAGAGTTAAAAGAAAATACAGATAATGTTTTTAAAATTAAAAATAGTAATTATTTTAATTTAACAACTAAAGGTGCATCTAAAACTTTTGAAATAGAATTTTGTCCAAGTAAAACCAAAGCATATGATGCTTTAATTCAAGTTAAGGGAAGTAATTTATCTTTTGAATCAAATAGAAAAGGTGTTGTTTTATTTGGTATAGGTGATAATAATTCAAATAATAATACGGATGATTTATATTTTGAAAAAGTTACCGTAAATGATAAGGCAACAGATATAACTGTAAAATCAGGTGAAAATATTTCTTTATATGCTAAAGAAAAATATAAAGGCAGTAAAACTGGAGAAGTAGTTAATTATATAGGATATTATTTATCAAAAGATAATATTTTAGATAAAAATAGTGATACTAAAATAGGTTCTGATAAAGCTTTTCCTGATAGTAAGTTTGGTCATGGGAAAAGAGAAACTTATAAAATACCTTCTAATTTAAGTGGAAAGTATTATATTTTCTTTGTTGCAGATGATACTGCTTTAGTGGATGAAGGAGAAAATGAAAATAATAATGTTAGATATATAAAAATAACTATTAAAACAAATGACACCGACGGAGACGGTTATACCGACAATGAAGATGTCTTTCCAAACAATCCAAACGAATGGGCAGACAACGACTCTGATGGCATAGGAGACAATGCAGACACAGATGACGACAACGACGGTATAAGCGATAAAGACGAAGTAAAATACGGTTTAGACCCAAAAGATAGTAGCGATGCAAATAAAGATAATGATGGTGATGGAGTAAGCAATATAGACGAAATTAAAGCAGGAACAAATCCAAATGATAAAACACAAAATGTTTTGGATATAAATCTATCTAAAAACAGTATCGTTATCCATCATAATAGAACAGATTATGTATCATTTCAACTAAGTTCATATTATGATGATAAAGTAACTTTGGATATAAACAGCAAAAATGATTTTCTAGATATACAAAAAGATTGGTCAAATCCAATAGAAGTTGATAAGTATAAAGATAAAAATCTAACTGTAGGATTAAAAGTAAAAGATGATGTATCTTTATCAAATGATGTTTTGTTGTTTAGTTTAGAAGATGAACATAATCATAAAATAACAAAAGAGTTAAATGTAACTATACTTGAAAAAGATGAGTTATATATCCCAAAAGGTTGGAGTTTAAAATCATTACCTACAAATCAGACAGTAGATGCTTATAGTTTTAGAAATAGCACTATTTTATGGAAGTGGGATAAAAGTGAAAAAAATTGGTTAGCTTGGAGTCCAGATAGTGATATTAGACAAAAAATAATAGATAATTCAATAGAACTATTTTATACCATAAAACCTTCTGAAGGTTTTTGGATAAAAAGTGAAAAAGATTATACTAAAAATTTTGAAGGCGATATTTATGGTTTTGAAAAAATAAACTTAACCCAAGGTTGGAATCTTGTAGGAGTTGGTAAAGATATAACTGTAGATGAGATAAATGATGTTGCCATAAAATATATTTGGTTATTTAGAGATGGAAAATGGATGCTATGGGGTAAAAGTTTAGCTCAAGACAATTATAAAAAATTTGAAAAAATAAAAACTATAAAAGCAGGAGAAGGTTTCTGGATACTTAGCAACAAACCTTAAGCAGGATAAGAATAAATTTACACAAAAGTTTTTTTACAAACTTTTAAGTAACTTCAGTTTAAACACTGAGGTTGCTTTCACTTCATAACCCTCTCACTCTTAGGTCTTTTAGCGTCAGCTTCTATTTTATTTATCTGAACGATAGGTGCTACAAATATAAAAACAACCGTAGCTATAAAAAATATCATCAAAAGATAAAAAGCCATTTTGTTTCTCATAGCAAATCCTTTTTTGAGTTTATTTTAGCTAAAATAAGCATAATTTTAAAATAAGGGTAAAATATGCTGGATGAGTTAGAAAATGATCCACTCTTTGGAGGAAGTCCTAGAAAAAAGTATATGGATATTATTTTTAATGCAAATCAAAACTTAGTAGATGAGTATCTTTATCAAACTATGAGATATACGGCTACTTTAGAGTTGATGTTGGAAGAACAACTAGGAGAAGATAAAGATATAGAACAGATAGCAAAAAGTTATATGTTTGAAAATGTATCAAAAGTAGATGAAAGAACAAATGACCTTTTGATAGATGGTATGGGGCAGATACTTACTCAAAATGAGTAGAACTTTATTTGGACTATTTTTGCACTTTCTCTTTTTTCTAAGAGTAGTGTTTTTGTAACTATAGTTATACTATAAAAAAGGATCAAATTGCAAAGATGGTTATAAAAAAAAGATTATTTCTCTACTGTCAAAAAAGAGGGGATTTTAGAGTTTAGGTGAACTTTGTATAAAGCTAATAAGCTTGTTTTGTTGGTAAACTATGAGGCCTACTCAATACATTTGATAGAAAAAAGGTATAGAAGAGATATGGTAAAAGTTAGTCTTTTGGGAGATTATCCATCATCTGTTTCAAAAGAGGCTTTTGCTATCATAGGACTTAGAGATTTTTAAAATAAAAGGGCAACTTTGATGTTTTGGTTAGATGCACGGAACATCATATGGAAGTGAGGTTTAAGTGAGTATAGAAGCTATAGAAAGTTTGATGAGTGAGTATATAGGAGAGTGTGGAGAGGATATAAAAGAGCTTTATAAAAAAGTTCCTGCAGGAAAGAGACTTAGAGCAAAGCTTGTTTTAAAGATAGCAGGAGAGAGCAAAGAGTCTATAAAACTAGCTTCTATTATAGAGCTTATACATGCAGCAAGTCTTCTTCACGATGATGTCATAGATGATGCTTTAACAAGAAGAGGGGTAGATAGTATAAATGCCATCTTTGGCAATAAAACAGCGATAATGCTTGGAGATATACTCTACTCAAAGGCTTATGAAAAGTTGGTTGAGTTTAAAAGTGATATATCTAAAACCATAGCCGATGCAGTAGCACTTTTAAGTGCTGGAGAGCTTTTAGATGTAGAGCTTAGCAAAGAGATAAATCTTGATAAAGATAGATACTTTGATATGATATATAAAAAGACAGCTGTTTTGATAGAAGCAACTGCAAAGTCATCTGCTCTTTTAGTAGGTAAAGATGCTAACAAATATGCAACTTATGGTAAAAATCTTGGACTTGCTTTTCAAGTGATAGATGATGTTTTAGATGTTATACAAAATGACAAAACTTTAGGAAAACCTGCACTAAACGACTTTAAAGAGGGAAAAACTACACTTATATATATAGATTTGATAGATGCTTTAAGTGGTGAAGATAAACAAAAAGTGATAAGTTTTTTTAAAAAAAGCTTAAGTGATAGTGATAGGCAGTGGCTTTTGATGAAAGTTTTTCAAACTGGTGCTTTGAAAAAGTCGATAGATTTAGCAAGAACTCTTGGAAAAGAGGCTTTAAAAACTGTTGAGGGTGAGGAAAATCAGATAGAACTTCAAAAAGTCATAAGAGATATGATAGAAAGAGAGTTTTAGATGAAGTATCTTCTTTTAAGTTATACTCATAAAAATACAGACATAGTTACAAGAGAGAAACTTGCTTGTTCTTCAGAGGAGCTTTTAAAAAGGTTTCACGAGAGCTTTAAAAATTTTGAAGATGTAAAGGAGGTTTTAGTTTTATCAACTTGTAACCGTGTAGAGATATTTTTAGCAGTTAAAAAGTATGATGATTTAGTTACAAAGGTTCAAGGAAAGTTAGCCGAACTAACAACAGCATCTTTGGATGAGATAAGCTCTAAAGGTGAAGTTTATAAAGCAGAAGAAGCTGTAAGACATATGTTTTTAGTGGCAAGTAGTCTGGATAGTTTGGTTATAGGTGAGACACAGATAACAGGACAACTTAAAGAGGCTTTTAGATTTAGTTTTGACAATGGCTTTTGTGGACAAAGTATAGCAAGAGTTATGATGAACTCTTTTAAATGCTCTTCTGCAATAAGAAGTTCACTAAATATCACTAAAAATCCTGTTTCAGTAGCTAGTGTTGCCATAGCTAAAGCAAAAGATGTTTTTGGTGGAAATTTAGGTGGTTATACCGGAGTTGTAGTTGGTGCCGGAGAGATGGGAAAGTTAGTTGCAAAACATTTAGCAAAAAATGGTGCAAATGTTATTATAGTAAATAGAAATATTGAAAAAGCTTATAAGTTAGCAGAAAAACTAGAGGGGGTAACTGTTGTTGTAGAGCCTTTTTCAAAGCTAAAAGAGATAATAAACAATTATAGACTTCTTTTTAGTGCTACTGGTGCAAAAGGTATCATTATCTCTTCGGATATGATAGAAAAGACAACTTTTCAAAGACATTGGTTTGATATAGCAGTTCCAAGAGATATAGATATTGGAGAAAATAACGATATAAATGTTTATGCAGTAGATGACTTAAAAGAGCAGGTTGATAAAAATATAAGAGAGCGAGAGGAAAATGCAAAAGGTGCATATGCCATAGTTGATAAGTTTGTAGAGGATTTTTACAAGTGGCTTGATAGCTTAAATATAGAGCCAGTTATCAAAGAGTTAAGACTAAAAGCAGAGGAGGCTTCCAAAAAAGAGTTACAAAAGGCTATAAAAAAAGGTTTTATACCAAAGGAGTTGGAAAAAACAGTCATAAAAACTATGCAAAATGCTTTTAAATCTTTTTTACATACCCCAACAAAAAATATCAAAAAAATAGCAGGTGAACCTCAAGCTGATGTTGTTGTTCAAGCAATGCAGATGGTTTTTGATATAAATATAGAGACTAAAAAGGCTCTAAATGCTTACAAATGTGACTATCTTTTAGAAAAAGATATTTTTAAAAAGTAATTTTGCTAAAATAGAAAAAACTGATAGGGAAAAATATGAATATAATAGAGGGAAAACTAAAACTTGATGGCAGTGAAAGGGTTGCTATCATAAATGCAAGATTTAACCATATTATAACGGATAGACTTGTTGAGGGTGCTAAAGATGCATTTTTAAGACATGGTGGAGATGAGAGAAACTTGGACTTGATACTGGTTCCGGGCGCTTTTGAGTTGCCGTTTGCTTTAGATAAGGCTCTTTCAAGCGGTAAGTATGATGCAGTATGTTGTTTGGGTGCAGTTATAAGAGGAAGCACTCCACACTTTGACTATGTTTCAGCAGAAGCTACAAAGGGTATTGCAAATGTAACTTTAAAACATGCAAAACCTGTAACTTTTGGAGTTTTAACAACCAACACTATAGAACAAGCTATAGAAAGAGCCGGAAGTAAAGCTGGAAATAAAGGTTTTGAGGCGATGACAGGTTTGATAGAGCTTATAGATCTATATAAAAATATATAAGGAAAGACTTTGGCAACAAGACATCAAGCAAGAGAGAGTGTTATAGCTCTGCTTTATGCAGAAGATATTGGCAATGAAAATATAAAGAAGTTTTTAGATGATATTTTAGAGGATAAAAAGATAAGAAACAAGCAAAAAGAGTTTGCTTTAGGACTTTATCGTGGAGTTGAGGAAAACTTAGGAGCGATAGATAAAGAGATAAACAAACACTTGAAGGAGTGGAAGATAAATGAGATAGGAAATATCGAAAGAGCAATACTAAGACTCGGAGCTTATGAGATACTTTATAGTGACCTAGACGATGTTGTGGCGATAAATGAAGCGATAGAGTTAGCAAAAACTTTAGGTATAGATAGTGCGCCAAAGTTTGTAAATGGTGTTTTAGATGCAATAAAAAGAGATAAGAAGTAGTTATGAAGTTGTGTGTAGCACTTGACCTTCCTACATTTGAGGAAAATATATCTTTAGCAAAAGAGTTAAAAGAGTTTGATATATGGTTAAAAGTTGGATTTAGAAGCTATATAAGAGATGGCAGAAAAATAGTTGATGAACTAAAAGTGATAAATCCATACTTTAAAATCTTTCTTGACTTAAAACTCTATGATATACCAAACACTATGGCCGACGCTAGTGAAGAGATAGCAAAAATGGGTATTGATATGTTTAACATTCATACAAGTAGTGGAAAAGTAGCTATGCAAATGGTTATGGATAGATTAAAAAGCTTTAAAAACAGACCTCTTGTTTTAGCTGTAACAGCACTTACAAGCTTTGATGAAGAAAACTTTAACCTTATATATGAAAAAGATATAAAAACAAAAACAAGACAATTTGCAAAACTCTCTTTTGAAAATGGTTTAGATGGTGTAGTTTGCAGTGTATTTGAGAGTAAAGATATAAAACAAAATACTTCTAAAAACTTTTTAACATTAACTCCCGGTATAAGACCCTTTGGCGAAGATGCGGGGGACCAAAAAAGAGTAGCTGACATAACTATGGCAAAAGAGGAGTTAGTGGACTTTATAGTTGTAGGAAGACCGGTATATAAAGCAGAAAATCCAAAAGAAGTTGTAAAAAAAATATTTAAAAAGCTATAATATTAAGCTTATTTTTAAGTTTTGCATAGTATAATCTCCACTCTTCAAAACTGGACAGGTGGGTGAGTAGGCTGAAACCACCTCCCTGCTAAGGAGACGTACTCGCAAGGGTACCGAGGGTTCGAATCCCTCCCTGTCCGCCACTTTTTTTGTTCAAAAGTCAGAAATTTTTTTGGTCGGTTATTTTTTATAGTGATGTTGTGAGCAAGACCAAGTATAGTTGTTTTTAACAACTAATATAAGGTTTCGGTAATATACTGGTAATATACTTTCTTCTATACCACTTTTAGAGCTTTTCTTAAGCTTCAAAGTATTAAACTTTCATCTATGGTTCCGTAGCTCAGTTGGTAGAGCACCACCTTGACATGGTGGTGGTCGTTGGTTCGAGTCCAATCGGAGCCACCATTTGATTGGTATTTTATTTATGAGGAACAAAGTCCCTCATAGATTTGTTGTATTAAACTTTATCAATGGTAAAAAAAACATAGAGATTTATTTTATAAGGATTTTTTTTGGAAGAAAAAGTTGTTATCGGTTATAGGGTTGATGGGCAAGTCATAGATATTCAAACAGCAAAAGAGCTTGGGGTTGTTGGAGAAGATATATATTTTGGTAATAGTGAGGATGCATTAAAGATTATAAGACACTCAACGGCCCACTTGATGGCTCAAGCCATAAAACAGCTTTATCCAGAAGCAAAGTTTTATGTTGGTCCGGTGATAGAGGACGGTTTTTACTATGACTTTAAAGTTGATAAACCGATAAGTGATAAAGAGTTAAAAGATATAGAAAAAACTATGAAAAAGCTTTTAAATAAAAAATATGATATAGAAAAAACATCCTATAAAAGAGAAGAAGTAAAAGAGAAGTTTAAGGATGATGAACTAAAACAAGCAGTTATGCAAAATATCACAGATGATACACTTTCGGTTTATAAGCAGGGAGATTTTGAAGATCTTTGCCGTGGTCCGCATGTGCCAAATATTAAATATCTTAAAAACTTTAAAATCCTAAAAGTGGCAGGTGCATATCTTGGTGGGGATCAGTCAAATGAGATGTTAACAAGGGTTTATGGAACTGCATTTGCCACAAAAGAGGCTTTGAAAGACTATCTTTTTATGATAGAAGAGGCAAAAAAAAGAGATCATAGAAAACTTGGAAATGAACTGAAACTATTTACTTTTGATGAAACTCTTGGAGCAGGGCTTCCTATATGGCTTCCAAATGGTGCAAGACTTAGAAGTAAATTGGAGCATTTATTATACAAAGCTCACAGACAAAGAGGCTATCAACCGGTTCGTGCTCCGGAGATACTAAAGAGTAAAGCTTGGAAGATAAGCGGACATTATGATAACTATGGTGAAAATATGTATTTTACCAAAATAAATGAGGGAGATAATAAAAATCCAAAAATAACCGAGTATGGTATAAAACCGATGAATTGTGTTGGACACATCAAGATATATCAAAGTGAACTTAGAAGTTATAGAGATTTGCCTCTTAAGTTTTTTGAGTATGGTATAGTTCACCGTCACGAGATGAGTGGAGCTTTACATGGACTTTTGCGTGTTAGAGAGTTTACTCAAGATGACGCTCATATCTTTTGCAAAACTAGCCAAATAAAAGAGAATGTTTTAGAAGTGTTAAGTTTTGTTGATGATATTATGAAAAGTTTTGGATTTGACTATGAGTTAGAGATATCTACAAGACCTGAGAAGGCTATTGGTGATGATACTGTTTGGGAAGTAGCAACTTTGGGACTTAAAGATGCTCTTGATGAAAATGGTATAAGTTATGGTATCGACGAGGGTGGAGGAGCATTTTATGGTCCAAAGATTGATATAAAGATTAAAGATAGTTTAAAAAGGAAGTGGCAGTGTGGAACTATACAGGTTGATTTTAATCTTCCAGAACGATTTGTGCTAGAATACACTGATGAAAACAATGAAAAAGCAAGACCGGTGATGATACACCGAGCAATTTTAGGTTCTTTTGAAAGATTTATAGGTATTTTAACTGAGCATTTTGCAGGGGAATTTCCTTTTTTTATTGCTCCTACACAAGTTGTCATAGTGCCTATAGCTGATAGACATTTAAAGTATGCTAAAACTATACAAAATGAGTTAAATATGATGGATATAGACTCTGAAATATCAAGTAAAAATGAGAGTCTAAACAAGAGAATAAGAAATGCTGAGAAGCAAAGAGTGCCGATGATTTTGGTGCTTGGAGATGAAGAAGTTGCAAACAATACCATAGCTTTAAGGGATAGACGAGAAAGAAAACAGTATAATTTAACAAAAGAAAAATTTTATGACAAAGTAAAGGAGAAAATGAATGAGGTACACTTTTGAGTAGAAGAGGGAGGAAGGACGAAACACTTTTAAATGAAGATATACAGTTTCGCGAGGTAAGATGTATAGCAGATGATGGTGAACAGTTCGGAATCATTTCAAGTGATGATGCCCTAAATATAGCGAGGAATAGGGGTTTGGATTTAGTTTCGATAGCCCCAAATGCAAAACCTCCTGTTGTTAAGATAATGGACTATGGGAAGTTCAGATATCAACAAGAAAAAAAGAAAAAGGAGGCTAAAAAGAAACAAAAAAAGATTGAAGTTAAAGAGATTAAACTCTCTGTAAAAATCGCTGACAATGACATAAAATACAAAGTAAAACATGCCAGAGAATTTTTAGAAGTAGGAAAACATGTAAAGTTTAGAGTTTTTCTAAGAGGTAGAGAGATGGCAAATCCCAATGCCGGTAAAGAGGTGCTTAACAGGGTTTGGTTAATGGTTGAAGATATAGGAAACAAAGAAAATGAGCCTAAGTTTGAGGGTAGATATGTAAATATGCTTGTTACTCCTAGAAGGGATAGCAAGAAGTAGGAGCATTTATGGCAAAAGTTTTAGTTATTGGAGCTGGTGGAGTAGGGCGAGTTGTAGTTCACAAAATCGCTCAAAATATTGATGCTTTTAAGAGCATAGCACTTGCAAGTAGAAGGTTTGAAAGCTGTAAAGAGTATCAAGATGAGATAAAAAAAAGATATGATGTTGATATGGACATCTATGAAGTTAACGCCGACAGTGTAGATGAGCTTGTTGCTTTGATAAAAAAGGTGAAGCCTGAGATAGTTTTAAATATAGCTCTTCCATATCAAGACCTAACCATTATGGAAGCTTGTCTAAAAACAAAAACTCATTATCTTGATACGGCAAATTATGAGCATCCCGATACTGCAAAGTTTGAGTATAAGGAGCAGTGGGCTTATTGTGATAGATATAAGGATGCAGACATTATGGCACTTTTGGGAAGTGGTTTTGATCCTGGTGTTACAAATGTCTTTTGTGCATACCTTCAAAAACACTATTTTGATGAGATACATACCATAGATATACTTGATTGTAATGGTGGTGATCACGGATATGCTTTTGCTACAAACTTTAACCCTGAGATAAACTTAAGAGAGGTTAGTGCAAACGGAAGATACTGGGAAGATGGCAAGTGGATAAAAACTAAACCTATGGAGATAAAGATGGTTTGGGACTATCCAGAAATAGGTCCAAAAGATAGTTATCTGCTTTATCATGAGGAGATGGAATCTTTAGTAAAGCATATTAAAGGTTTAAAACGTATTAGATTTTTTATGACTTTTAGCGAGAGCTATTTAACGCATATGAAGTGTTTAGAAAATGTAGGAATGTTAGGAATTGAGCCAGTTGAGCATAAGGGTCAAAAAATAGTTCCTATTGAGTTTTTAAAAACTCTTTTACCAGATCCTGCAAGTTTAGGAAGTAGAACAAAAGGAAAAACAAATATTGGTATAGTTGCAGAGGGTATAAAAGATGGTAAAAAAAGAAAGATCTACATATATCAAGTAAGTGATCATGAGAAATGTTATGCTGAAGTAAAAAGTCAAGCAGTATCTTACACTACTGGTGTTCCAGCTATGATAGGTGCAAAACTTATGTTAGAAGGAAAATGGAGTGGTAAAGGTGTTTTTAATATTGAAGAGTTTGATCCAGATATTTTTATGCAAGAGTTAAATAAACAGGGGCTTCCTTGGCAGATAAAGGAGCTTTAAATCATACTTGATAGTAACAGACTAAACTT
>CAZUPK010000067.1:0-69317 GCA_964622255.1 uncultured Campylobacterales bacterium | reverse complement strand
ATAAACTGTTCCACCATTGATTTTGATATAGGTGATATCAGTTGACCATACTTTATTTGGTTTGTTGATTTCTACATCTTTAAGTTTGTATGGATATTTAGGATGAGCTTCATCAGCTATAGTTGTTGATATTGGTTTAATTCCTAACTCTTTTATCTGTTCTTTATACTCTTTTACTGCCTTGGATGGCTCCATTGCAATCTCTGCATTTGCTAAAAACTGCTTTTCCCAATTTATAATATTTTTGGGTAAAATGCTGTTTTCAGTTGCAATTTGATTTAAAGTCTTTTCTCCTTTTAAGACATCCAATACAATCTTTACTTTAAACTCTGCTGAGTAATTTGTTCTTTTTCCCGACTTTGAAACCTAGTTGGCTACAAATGCCTTTATATAGGGAAACCTGTAAAAAAACTTGCGGAAATTGTCATCACATTTGCAAGAAGTTAAAAAACTCCTCTTTTCTTGAGCTATTTTTAGGTGTTTTGATTTTTAATATATCTATTATTTTTGAAGCCAAAGTATTATGTCTTAGTTTAATAAATATATCTTTTTGGTTAATATCTGTTTTTACAACATTAACAGAATTAATAGCCTCAACTATTTTTTTCAATGATAATGTTTCATTATTTTTTTGTAAATACTCATTAAATTTTTTAGAATTTGATAGAGTATATTCGATATTTTTCAAAAAGAAATATGCTAAAAATGAAACTATTATATGACCTTTAATCCTTTGCTTTTTGTGATGATATATAGGTCTTATATTTAAAGTGGATTTTAAGTCTCTAAAAGAGTTTTCAACTTCATATATATTTTTATGAATCTTAATAGCTTCTAATGCATTGATAGAAGTGTCAGATGATGCAATAGCATAAAAGCCATCATATTTTTCATCTTCTTTTACTTTTGCAAGATCTACTTCATAAGAGATATTGCAATTATCATTGTTGTTATTTTTATTGTCATTGATAGTGTTATTAATTTTTAAATACTTACTCTTTTTAACAACATTGCCATCTTGTAACTTTTTGTAAAGTTTTGCTAACTCTCTATCCCTATCTTTTTTGTCTTTTAATGCTCTTTTATCTGAATATGTAGCAATAATTTTATGAGTTAGAGTTATTTTTTTAAATTGATTATCTTTTTTTGCTTTTTTAGTTTGAGTTAGAGTAAATTCATTATATCCATAATATCCACCCTCTTGGCTCATAGAAATAGTATTATAATTGTCTTTATTTAATATCTTCTCTTCTAACTCTTTTTGATTTTTAAATCGTATAGCCACAATATATTCATATCCTCTTTGTTTTATCTCTTCTAAATTTAACCATCTACTAATCCCTCTATCAGCCACAATAGTAATCTTTTTCAAATCAAATCTTTTTTTTAATTTATCAAGAGTGTCAATCAAGGTAGTTGTTTCAGCTCTATTGCCCTCATATATCTCAAATGTTATGGGAATACCATCTTTATCAATCAATAAAGATAATACAATTTGTGTTTCATTTATTTTAAAATCTTTAGATAATCCAAACTTTCTCAAGCCTTTTATTGTTACTTTTTTCTCTTTTATAAGCATTGTTTGCAAGTTATCTATTTTTATAACATCCAATCTATAATTTGTAGGTTTTTTATCTGTATATTTTAAAGATTTTAGTATATCTTTATACCCAATTATCTCGTCAACATCTTCTCTTTTACTCTCGAAATATATGGTTGTTACATCGAAAAATGCTACTGTTAAATCTCTATTCAATAAATTTAATGATTTTTTCAATAAAAAATCTTCTAACTCTTCTTTTATCTCTTCTAATACCTCTAATGAATCATATATATGATGTAGTTTAAGCTCTTCATTTAAACCTATAAAATAATCCTTATTATTAAAATAAGCTAACTTTGACAATTCAGATTTTAAAGCTCTATTGATTACTAATGTAAAAATAGTTTTTAAAATATCATAACTTCTTACAATAGCTTTTTTTCTAAAATAGTTTTAAAAAATTCATCAAGTTCATATCTACTCCATATTTTTTTAAGAATAATATATCCATCTGAACTAGCCAATTTTGATGGAATTTTTTCAAAGTCGGAAAATATACATCTTAATAGGTCATATCATTTGCCAAAGTGTAGATAATGAGTGGGAGATGATAAGTAAGACCCACGAGAATAAGGAGTTGGAATTCGACCTCTGTAAAATCCTCGTGGGCATTATCGGAGCAGGAAGCCTAGTCGTTTTTAGCGATTGGCAGTTTACATCTTGTTCCTCCTACCAAGTGAAAGTGAAGATGCTTTATCTCTTGTCCTCCGTTTTTTCCTATGTTTGTCAATAGCCTATAACCATCTTTATCGAGTCCCATTTTCTTAGCTAACTCTTGTATAAAGGTAGTCATCTCTGCCATAGTTTCAGGTTCTATCTCTTGAAAACTATCTACATGTTTTTTGGGTATAATAAGTAGATGTATAGGAGCTATCGGATTTATATCGTGAAAAGCTAAAAACTCTTCATTTTCAAGCTCAACATTTGCCGGTATCTCTCTTTTTACTATCTTACAAAACAAACACATATCAACATCCTTTTTTTAATAAAATAAGATTAAAAAAAAAGAGATTAAGAAACTAAAAAAAATAACTTAGTCTCTCCCCCCCCTTCAATCTCTCTTAATCAGTCTCTTCTAATGAATTTTACAATAAAATAAATAAAATTTTTAACAGGAAAGTGTTTGTATGAAAGATAAGCTAGAAAAAAAGATTTTAAACTCTTGCGATTTAAAAAAGTTGGAAGAGGTTAGGGTAGAGATTTTTGGCAAAAAGGGTTATTTAGCGGTAGAGTTTGCTAAGATAAAAGATATACCAAATAAAGCAAAGAAGGATTTTGCAAAAAATTTAAACATCCTAAAAGCCACTTTAAATAAAACTTTTGAAATTAAAAAAGAGGAGCTTTATCTAAAGCATTTAGAAGAGAGTTTAAAAAAGAATGCTGTTGATGTATCTGCTTTTACTTCACTTGATAACTGTGGAGCTTTGCACCCGGTTATGAATACTATGGATAAAATCATAGACTACTTTGTAAGTTTAAACTTTGAAGTTGAAGAGGACAGATATATCGAAGATGATTTTCATAACTTTGAGGCACTAAATCTTCCCATATATCATCCAGCAAGAGAGATGCAAGATACATTTTTCTTAGGGGAGGGGAAACTTTTAAGAACTCATACATCAAGTGTTCAAATAAGATATATGGAAGATAAAAATAATAAACCTCCTTTTAAGATGTTAAGTCCAGGGGCTGTTTTTAGAAAAGATTTTGATTTAACTCATACTCCTATGTTCCATCAAGTTGAAGGACTTGTTGTAGGTAAGAAAGGTAAGGTAAACTTTGCAAATCTAAAATTTGTTTTAGAAAACTTTTTAAAGTATATGTTTGGAGATGTTGAGGTTAGATTTAGACCTAGTTTTTTTCCTTTTACAGAGCCTAGCACTGAAGTTGATATAAGTTGCATTTTTTGTAAAAGAAAAGGGTGTAGAGTTTGTTCCTATACAGGATGGCTCGAAGTTTTAGGAGCGGGTATGGTGGATGAAAATGTTTTTAAAGCAGTAGGATATGAAGATGTAAGTGGATATGCATTTGGGCTTGGAATTGAAAGATTTGCTATGCTTATCCATACAATAGGAGATTTAAGAAGCCTATTTGAAGGAGATATTAGATTGTTGGAGCAGTTTAGATGATAGTTACTTATGAGTGGTTAAATGAGTGGATAGATTTAAGAGATAAGAGTGTTGAAGATATTTGTAGTAAGTTAGATTCTATAGGACTTGAAGTAGATAGTGTTACAAAACAAAGGATTCCTCCAAAGGTTGTAGTTGGAAAGGTTTTGGAGTGTGAAAAACATCCAAATGCCAATAGGTTAAATATTTGTCAAGTGGATATAGGAGATAAAACTTTACAAATAGTCTGCGGAGCTAAAAATGTTGCAAAGGATCAGTTTGTAGCGGTTGCTACTGTTGGAACAAAATTAGGAAAAGATTTTGAGATAAAAGGGGCAAAGCTTAGAGGGGTTGACTCTTATGGTATGATATGCTCTTCAAATGAGATAGGTTTAATAAAAACAAATGATGGCATAATGGTTTTAGATGAGAGTATCGGAGAACTTAAACTTGGAAAGGAACTTAGAGAATATCCACTTTTAAATGACACTATCATAAGGATAGAACTTACTGCAAATAGAGGTGATTGCTTAAGTATATATGGAGTTGCAAGAGATTTAAGTGCTGTATATAATAAAGAGTTAAAACAAAAAGAGTACACTTTTGTAGAAGATAGAATAGGTATAGGAAGGGTTTTAGAGCTTGACAGCGATAGTGGTATAAATTCAGCTTTAAGATATATGTTTTTTGAAAATAAAGGAGTAAAGTGTGATTTTTTAACTTCTTTTAGACTCTATATGTGTGAAGAGGAGTTGAAAACTCATATAGAAAATGCACTAACTTATGCAACTATAAATAGTGGAGTAATTTTAAGAGCTTATGATTTTGATAAGTTTGAAAAGGATAAAGATTCAAAAGTTATTTTAAGACTAAAAAAAGAAAGTGATGGCATAGATAGAGTTTATAACGGTAAAGATATAGTTTGCTTAGTAGGTTTAACCCAAAATGAAAAATTTAAGGTCTCAAAAGATACTAAAAGAGTTTTAGTGGGAGCTAGTTTTATAGATTCGGAGTATATATCTTTGAAAAAATATGAAACTAAGATAGAAGCTGATGAGTTATATTATAGAAGTAGTAGAGGAAGTGAGGGTGACTTAGAGTTTGGATTAAAAGAGGTGTCTCAACTTATAAATGATAATGCAAAGATTTATGCTGATTATGAAGAGACTATAGATAACTTTGAAGATAGGGTTATACAGGTTGAAAGTAGCTTTATAGATGAGTTTATCGGAAATCATATAAAAAGTATCGAAGTTGTAAATACTCTGGATAAGTTGGGATTTGAGGTTAATTTTAGAGGTGAGTTTTATGTTATCAAAGTTCCACTTTTTAGAAGTGATATAAAAAATCCTCAAGATGTTATAGAGGAGATAGTAAGAATAGTAGGCATAGATAATATAAAAGCAAAGCCACTATGTTTTAATGAAAGACCAAAAGTAAACAGTGTTTATCAAAATATTAAAAAGAGAAGACACTATAAAACTAAAGCGGTTGGTTTAGGATATTTTGAGAGTATAAGTTACTTTTTTGATAACAAAGAGGAGTTAAAAGCAAAGGGATTTAATATTATAGATGATAAAAAAGATATAATAAACCCTATAACAAATGAATTAAATACCTTAAGAACTACACTATGCCTAAATCTTCTAAGAGCTACCAGTAAAAATGCAAAAGCAGGAAGAAAAAGAATAAAACTTTTTGAAAATGGAAGAGTTGTTGATAAAGAGTTAAATGAAATAGAGAAATTTAGCTTTATTTATAGTGGACAAAGAGATGTAGAGGGATACAAAAGTGATACAAGTGAGTGCAGTTTCAAGGATATAGTAGATGATCTCTTTTCTATCGTTGGAAAGTGTGAGTTGGTATCAACAACTCCTAAAAATAAACTTTTTAATCCCTATGAATATGCAGTTATTAAGATAAAAGGTAAAAAGGCGGGGTTTGTAGGTAGAGTTCACTTAGAGGTCGAAAAGGAGTATGACTTAAAAGCCACTTATATCTGTGAACTTGATTTTGATGCTTTAAGGTATGAGATAGTAAAAGTAAAAGAGTATTCTAAGTTTCAAACATCACAAAAGGATCTTTCATTTTTAGCTCCAAAACAGATGAAGTTTGAAGAAATAAAAGAGGCTTTGAGAAAGGATCTGCCATCAGTTGTGCAAAACTACTATGTGATAGATATATATGAGGGTGAAGAGTTAGAGGATAAAAAAGGCATAACCATAAGATTTGTTCTACAAAATATGAATAAAACTTTAGAAGACAGTGATATAAAAAGTGGTATGGATAAGATAGTAGAAGTTTTAAAATCTAAGCTTGGATTGGAGCTTAGATGAGTTTTATTGAAGTAAGAAAAGTTACAAAAAGTTTTAACAAGGATATAGACTCTATTGCAAGTGATAAGTCTATATCTCATAGATGTGCTATATTTTCACTCTTAAGTGATAAAACCTCTTATATAAAAAATTATCTTCAAGCCAAAGATACTCTCAACTCGTTAAATATCGTAAAACTTCTTGGAGCAAAGATAGAAAATGATGGAAAAGATGTAACGATAACTCCACCAAAAAAGTTACTTGAACCTCCTTGTGTTTTAGACTGTGGAAACAGTGGAACTGCTATGAGACTTTTTATGGGATTTTTAAGTTCACTAGATGGATTTTTTGTTTTACATGGAGATGAATATCTTGCTCGTCGTCCTATGAAAAGAGTAGCAGGTCCTCTAAAAAGCATCGGAGCAAAGATAGACGGAAGAGAGGAGGGCAATCTCTCACCCTTGTCTATAAGAGGTGGAGAGCTTGAAGGTTTTAGATATGAAAGTCCTATCGCATCAGCTCAAATAAAGAGTGCTATGATACTTGCAGGTTTAAGAGCAAAAGGAGACTCTTACTATAAAGAAAGTGAGTTAAGTAGAGATCACACTGAGAAAATATTAAAAGGTATGGGGGCAGATATAGAAAAAGAGGGAGAATTTATAAAGATAACTCCTCTAGTAAAGCCTTTAAAACCTCTCAACATAGAGGTTCCAAGCGATCCATCAAGTGGCTTTTTCTTTGGAGTTTTAGCTTCTATTCATAAAGGTTCAACCATAACTATAAAAAATACAACCCTAAATCCTACAAGAGTAGAAGCTTACAAAGTTTTACAAAGAATGGGGGCTATAGTAGAGTTCATAGAAAAAGATAACGGATATGAACCTATAGGAGATATAAAAATAACAGGAGATAAGCTAAAGGGTGTTGAAGTAAGTGAAAATGTCTCTTGGCTTATAGATGAACTTCCGCCACTAAGTATTGCTATGGCAGTAGCTAAGGGAAAGAGTGTTGTAAAAAATGCAAAAGAGCTTAGAGTAAAAGAGAGTGATAGGATAAGCTCCGTTGTAAATAATTTGAAACTTTGTGGTATCGATGTCAAAGAGAGAGATGATGGATATGAGATAGTTGGTGGAAAGTTTAAAAAAGCTACAATAGATAGTTTTGGAGATCATAGAGTCGCTATGAGTTTTCTAATAGCAGGAACCCTGTCAGATATGAAAGTTGAAGATGTTGAGTGTATAAAGACATCATTTCCAAATTTTACAGATATATTAAAAGATTTTTGTGAGGTGATAAGTGGAGATTAGGTTAGCAAAGAGTTATGGTTTTTGTTTTGGTGTCAAAAGGGCTATAAAAATGGCAGAAAAGTTAAAAGATGCCACAACGATAGGACCTCTTATACATAACAATGAGGAAATAAACAGACTAAAAAGAGATTTTAATGTAGGAACAACAAAAGATTTTGAAGAATTTGAAAAATATCCTACAAAAAAGGCTATCATAAGAACACATGGAATAGAAAAGAAAAACTTAGAAATTTTAAAAAGTATGGATGTGGAGATAGTAAATGCTACTTGTCCATATGTTACAAATCTTCAAAACATAGTAAGAAAAATGAGTGAAGAGGGATATCAGATAGTTATCTTTGGAGATCAAAAGCATCCAGAAGTTAAGGGAGTTAAAAGTTATAGCAGAGGTGAAGCTATAGTAGTTGCAAATATAGAAGAGTTAGAAAAAAAACAGATAAAAAGAAAAGTAGTGATAGTTTCACAGACTACAAAAAAACTTGCTGAGTTTCAAAAAGTTATAAATTATCTAGTTGAAAGAACTAAAGAGGTAAGGGTTTTTAATACTATTTGCAATGCAACTTTTGAAAATCAAGATGCAGTTAGAGAGCTTTCTAAAGAGGCAGATGTTATGATCATAGTAGGTGGTAAAAACTCATCAAATACAAAAGAGCTTTATAACATATCAAAGTTCTCTTGTTCTGATAGCTATCACATAGAAAATGAGGACGAGCTTAAAAAAGAGTGGTTTGAAGGTAAGAAGCTTTGTGGTATAGGTGCGGGTGCTTCTACTCCTGATTGGATTATAGAAAAAATAGTTCAAAAGATAAAAGTTTTCACAAAATAGTTATATTTTCAAAAACTATAAAGATATTTATGTATAATGAGAAAAAATTTTTAACAAAGGAAGAGAATGATTAGTGAGGTGAACTCCAAAGTTCTAAGTAAAGCAGAGATAGAGAGTATGGATTTAGGCGAAGAGGATAACTTTGCTCAAATGTTTGAAGAGTCAGTAAAGTCTGATAAAGATGGCAATATACTAACTGGTAGGATAGTATCTATAAAAGATGATGAAGATAGTGTCTTGGTTGATGTTGGTAAAAAGCAAGAGGGTTTACTGTATAAAAGTGAGATAACTGATAAAAAAGGCAACTTGATATTTAAAGAGGGTGACGACATCGTAGTTGCTATCAATGGTTATAAAAATGAAAGACCTTATCTGTCATATAAAAAAGCTTTAAAGACAAAAAAAATAGAAGAGTTTATAAATAGTTATGATAAAAATAAAGAGTATATTGTGAGTGGTTCGATCATTGGTAAAAACAAGGGTGGTTATATTGTAGAAAATAATGAAAATGTTGAATATTTTATGCCAAAAAGTCAAGCTTACTTAAAAGATAGTAAGTCTTTGATAGGTAAAAAGATAAAAGCAAAAGTTGTAAAAGTGGATAAAGATAGTAAGTCTATAGTTATCTCAAGAAAAGTTTTGATAGAAGCTGACAAAGAAAGAAGAAAAAAGTTAATAGAAGAGTTGTTAAAAAAAGATGAACCTGTAAAAGGTGTTATTAAAAAAATAACAAGTTATGGTATGTTTGTTGATGTTGGTGGTATGGATGGACTTGTTCATTATAGTGAGATAAGTTATAAAGGACCAGTAAACCCTGCTAAGCATTACAGTGAGGGTGAAGAGGTTTTAGTAAAACCTATAAATTATGATGAATCTAAAAGGCATCTTTCACTATCTATAAAAGCTGCACTTAGTGACCCTTGGGATGAGCTTAAAGAGCAGTTAGAAGTAGGGGATGCAGTAAAAGTTGTAGTATCAAATATAGAGCCTTATGGTGCATTTGTTGATCTTGGAAACGATGTAGAAGGTTTCTTACATGTAAGTGAAATCTCTTGGGATAAAAATATAAAACATCCAAGGGATTATCTTGAAATAGATCAAGAGATAGATGCTGAGATAGTAGAGCTTGATTTTGAAAAAAGAAAACTAAGAGTGAGCCTAAAAAATCTTCTTCCAAAACCATTTGATGAGTTTAAAGTAAAGTATAAAGTTGGAGATATTGTAAAGGGTGTGGTTACTACTGTTACATCATTTGGTGCTTTTGTTAAGATAGATTCTGTAGAGGGACTTCTACACAACGAGGATGCGTCTTGGGAGAGAGGTGCCAAGTGTAAAGAGCTTTTAAAAGTTGGTGATGAGGTAGAGGTTAAAATCATAAGAATAGATAGTGAAAAGGAAAATATCTCTCTAAGCAAAAGAGAGTTAGAAGAGTCTCCTGTCCAAAGGTTTGCTAAAAATTACTCTAACAATGATATCTTAACAGTTAAAGTAAGAGATAAAAAAGATTTTGGTATTTTTGTTGAGATAGAAGATGGTGTTGATGCTCTAATAAGAAATGAAGACTTAACAAAAAATCCAAATGAGATAGAAGTTGGTGAAGAGTTAGAAGCTGCTATAGTATTTATAGATAGTGAAAAAAATAGGATAAGGCTGTCAGCTAAAAAGGTTAATAGACTAAAAGAAAAACAAGCTCTAAGTGAGTTTAACAATAATGATAGAACGACTTTAGGTGATATAATCTTTGATCAACTAAAAAAATAGGAAGTTATAAAAAGGGAAGGGTATAGGATGAGAAAGTCTGAACTATACCTACTTTTTATAACTCTTTTTGTAGGGCTATCTACACTTTTGCTGGTCCTATACAAATATATAAAGCCTTCAACTATTCCACTGAAGATGGAAGAAACACAAGAAAATGTAGATGAAAATCAAAATATAGATAATGGTTGGATAGAGAGGATTTCAAAAAACAATCAAAAGTTTTCATATCCTGTTACGATATATAAGTTAGATTTTTAAGGGGAAAAAATGAAAAAGAAGATAGTAATTTGTGATGCTTTACATAAAAAAGCATTTGAAATATTGGATAGTGTTGATGATATAGAGTATATAGATGCATCAAAAGAGGATAAAACTAAACTTTTAGATATTATAAAAGATGCAGATGTAGCCATAACTAGAAGTTCAACTGATGTTGATGAAAAGTTTTTAGATGCAGTTCAAAACTTAAAGTCAATAGTTAGAGCTGGAGTTGGTGTTGATAATATTGATATACAAGGATGTAGTAAAAAGGGTATCATAGTTATGAATGTCCCAACTGCAAATACTATAGCAGCAGTTGAGATGACTATGGCTCATATCATAAATGCTCAAAGAAACTTTATAAATTCAGCAAATCACTTAAAGCTTGAGAGAGTTTGGAAAAGAGAGCAGTGGTATGGTGAAGAACTTATGGGTAAAAAGCTAGGAATCATAGGTTTTGGAAATATAGGGAGTAGAGTTGCAAAAAGAGCGATGGCCTTTGATATGGAAGTTATAACCTATGATCCATATATAGATCCTGCAAAAGCTATAGATATGGGAGTAGAATATACGAGAAATTTTGATGATATACTATCTTGTGATATTATTACTATTCATACTCCAAAAACTAAAGAGACTATCGATATGATAACATCTAAAGAGATAGCAAAGATGAAAGATGGAGTAAGACTTATAAATGTTGCCAGAGGTGGACTTTATAACGAAGATGATCTTTATGAAGCCCTAAAAAGTGGTAAGGTGGCCTACTGTGGTATAGATGTGTTTAACAAAGAACCGGCAACCAATCATAAGCTTTTGGATATTAAAAATCTAACTGCAACTCCGCATCTTGGTGCAAATACTTTAGAATCACAAGAAAGAATTGCTATCCAAGCTGCACAAGTAGCTATAAATGCCGCAAGAGGAGCAAGTTATGCAAATGCTCTAAATCTTCCTATAGATATAAATAAAACTCCAGATGAGTTTAAAGGATATCTTGATCTTATGCAAAAGTTGGCATATCTTAGTGTTCAAATAAACAAGGGCTTTATAAAGTCTATACAAGTAAGTGCTTTTGGAGAGGTTAAAAAATATATAGATTCACTAGTGACATTCGCGGTAGTTGGAGCTTTAAAAGAGTCTTTAGGTGAAAATATAAACTATGTAAATGCAAAATTTATAGCAGAAGAAAATGGCATAGATATAAAAACCCTCACAAGCAACTCACAAGTATTTAAAAATAAAATAGAGGTCAAAATAGTAACCGAAAATGACTCTATTGCGATAGGTGGAACTGTATTTGATAGGAACATCCAAAAAATAGTAAATATAAACTCCATCCAACTTGACTTTAAACCTAAGGGAAATATGATCTTTTTTAAAAATGATGATAAACCCGGAGTTATCGCAAAACTAAGTAAAGAGCTTTTCGAAGCAAAGGTAAATATATCAGACTTTAGACTTGGAAGTGATGGTAAAGGAAGTGCTATAGCAGTTGTTTTAGTAGAAGATAACATTTCTAAAGACACTCTAAACAAACTTTCAAATATACAAGAGTGTAAATGGGTTGCTTATGCTAAGATATAAATAACTTACCAAATTTCGCGCCGTAAAGCCCTCGGCTTTAGCCGTAGGGGTTATAAGGAGCATTGTCAAGTAAAATGCAGATTGTAGCTTAATATCTGTTTTTTGCATAGCTTTTGCTAAAAAAGCAGACCACAACAGCCAAAAAGTTTTTTATGGTGCGACCGGCGAGATTTGAACTCGCACACCTACTGGCACTACCCCCTCAAGATAGCGTGTCTACCGATTCCACCACGGTCGCAAAAAGAAAACAACCTTTTTTAAAGAAGCTATCATAAAGCCCATAAAAGGCCTTATGATATTTGCTATTACATAAATGGATTTGCATAAAGTGCGATTAGTGCAATAACTAGTGCATAGATAACCTGTGCCTCAATCATTGCTAGTGCGATAAACATCGTAGTCATAAGTTTTCCACCAAGACCCGGATTTCTTGCAGTACCAGCTATAGTAGCAGCCGCAGTATGACCCATACCAATAGCCCCACCCAAAGCTGCAAGTCCAAGACCAACACCAGCAGCAACAACACTGTATGCTTTAAGCATCTCACCAGCAGACTCATTTGCAAATGCAACCGTAGCAATTGCAACCATCAAAAATAATATCTTTTTCATAAAAAGACTCCTTATAAAATATTTTATTCTTGCAAAATCCGTTCGGCTTGCGTATCCCTACTTATCACTTTGCGACAAAATGATAGCAAAAAAAACTTAAAGCTTTTCTATCAAAGCAAGTTCAACTTTTTCACCCTTTTGTGAAAGGATTTTAACTTTGACTCTATCTCCCTCATTTACCACATCTGTAACTTTTTCTACTCTATCATCAGAGAGCTTTGATATATGTAAGAGTCCGTCTATACCACCCGGAAGCTCTACAAAAGCACCAAAAGGAGCTATTCTAACAACTTTTCCATCAAAAACCTTTCCCTCACTAAAGTGAGGAATATCTCTTTTTTCTCTTCTTTGATGTCCACCACTCTTTTTCTTTGAAAGTTCGATGATATGCTCTTTTGCAGCCTCGCACTTCTCTTTAGAGTTACCCTCAACTTTTACCTTACCACTATCTCTATCAAGGTCTATAGCAACCTCAAACCTCTCTATAATCTCTTTTATAGTTTTTCCTGCTTGTCCTATGATGCTACCAAAAGTTGATGGATCTAAGTGAAAACTTATAGCACTTGGAAGTGCATTTTCATTTAAAACTATATTTTTTTCAGCCTCTTCCATAATAGATAGGATATGCTCTCTTGCCTCTTTTGCTTGATTTAGTGCATCTTTTAAAGTTTCATTATCTATCCCACCTAGTTTTATATCCATCTGCATAGCAGTTATACCATCACGACTTCCAGTTACTTTAAAATCCATATCTCCATTGTGATCTTCAAGTCCCATAATATCAGTTAATATAGCCTTTTTATCACCCTCAACTATAAGTCCCATAGCAACTCCGGCTACAAGTTTAGTAGTTTCCAACCCTGCTGCTTTTAAAGCTAAACTTCCACCACAAACCGTTGCCATAGAGCTTGAACCGTTTGATTCTAAAATCTCTGAAACAAGTCTCACAGTAGTATCACTATCGAGTTCCAAAGATGGCTCCAATGCCCTTTTAGCCAAGTTTCCGTGTCCTAGTTCTCTTCTTCCGGGAGCTCTTAAAGGACTAGCCTCTCCAACTGAAAATCCCGGAAAATTATAGTGCACCATAAAGTTTTCATACTCACTATCTTTTGAAGTAAGTCTATCATACATCTGTGCATCTTTACTATTACCCAAAGTCAAAGTTACAAGTGCTTGAGTTTGCCCTCTTGTAAAAAGACAAGAGCTATGAACTGATGGGAGGATGTTTGTTTCTATATCTATTTGACGAACATCTTTAAGCCCTCTTCCATCCGCTCTTCTTCCCTCTTCTAAAATCATAGCTCTAACGATAGTTCTTTTATACTTATCTAAAGTTTTTTCTATAAGCTCTTTATTCCACTCTTTTTCTACTGAGATATCAAGTTTAACTATCTCTTCAGCTATTCTTTGAAGATGGACAGCTCTTTCACTCTTTGCCATCTGAGTTATGGCATCTTTTACCTTATCTATATAGTTTTGTTCTATAAAATTATAAAGTTCTTGGGACTCTATGTCTTTTTTTAACTCTAACTGCAACTTTTTTTTTCTAAAAGACTTAAGAGTCTCTTCTCTTTTTTTAGCACTCTTAAATATAAACTCACTCGCTATTTCTATGGCCTCTATCATTTCTTCATTTGATAGTTCATTCATCTTATGAATAGTTACTATATTTTCACTACCTACTCCGACTAAAAGATCATCTATAGTCGGTATAAGTTCAGGCTCATCACTTGCTATACTTCTCATCTCTATCATAAGAAGTTCATCCTTTGTTCCTGCTACATAAAGATCTAAAGTTGATCTCTCAAGTTGAGAGTTTGTAGGATTTATGATAAACTCTCCGTTTGTTCTTCCAACTCTAACCCCAACAACCTCTTTTTCTATAGGAAGATCACTTAAAGTTAAAGCTACACTTGCAGCATTTAGTGCTAAAACTTGAAGATCAACCTCCGGATCACTACTTAAAACAAAAACTACTATTTGAGTTGGATATGCATAACCTTTTGGGAAAAGCGGTCTTAAACTTCTATCAATGATTCTTGAGGTTAAGGTTTCAAAATCACTTGGCTTTGTCTCTCTTTTTATAAATCCACCCGGAATCTTTGCGGCTGCATAACTTTTTTCTATATACTGGACTGTTAAAGGTAAAAAGTCTTCATCAACTTGTTCATCATCTCTTGAAACAGTTGCTAAAACAACAGCATCACCCTCTCTTACCCAAGCAGACCCTGCAGCTTGTTTTGCATATTTGTTTAACTCATAAATCTCTTTTTTATTTCCAAAATCTATTTTAACTACATCAGCCATTTATATTCATTCTCCTTTTTTCTAGTTCATATCTCAATTCATCCATATTTACACCTTCAAAGTTTTCAAAATAATATGAAATCCTTTCTATCTTTATATAGATATTCAAAATCTAAATCTATTTGCATAATCACTACCCATATGTTGTTTTTGAATCTCATCTTTTCCAAAAGTAAATCGATAATTTTCTATATACTCTTTTAAAAGATTGTAAGCATTGTTTAACTTATCCATCTTATCTTTATCACCACCAAAGTCAGGGTGATATTTTTTACTTAACTCTCTATACCTCTTTTTTATCTCACCAAAAGTTACAAATGGAGCTAGGTCCATAAACAAAAGAGCTTTTTCAAACTCCCTCTCTATCACCTCACCATACTCCCTATACTTTGACTCATAATAAGCCTTTTTAGATCATCATCCAAGAAATGAAAACCAATTCCTACAAAGGCATTTTCACTCTCTTTATTTAAAAAGTTATCATATCCTGCATATATATCTAAATGCTTCAAAAAAGTCCATCTTCCACTAATTTTAGTGTGGGCATTGTCACCTCTTACATCATTCTCAGCATTAAAGTCAAAAATCTCTGCACTGAGTTTTAAGTTATCATTTAAAAGATAGTAGTCAGCTCCTGCTCCAACTGTGCTTTCGATAAGTCCGGTTCTAAACTCCAAATCTCCATATCTCTTGGCAATTTGTGCAGAAAAAAGCATCTTTGACTCATCGTGTAGTTTTGGTTTAATATAGTTGCCGCTACTATCAAGTCTGCTGTAATCATCCATAGAAGTTATAGAAAACTTATATTTTTTAGTATCATTTGGCACATAGTCTAAATCAAGATAACCCTTTTGGTAACCATCAGATGACTGATATTCACTTCTCATACCCATTTCAAGCTTTACTTTATCAACAGTTGCTAACAAATCATCTATCTTTTGAACAGCTTTTTTACCATCAGCAAAGAAATCATCTACATTTGTTATAGCAGATTTTATACCTTTTCTATTTTCAGCCAAGATACCATTTATTTGATTTTCTATCACTTCAAACTTAGCCATCAATTTAGGAGCTTTATTTTTAAGATCTTTTATTAAGATATCAAGATTTTTGGCAATACTCGGAAGACGATTATTTATAATATCTGCAGTATGTGAAAATTTATCACTTGTTTCTTTTATACCCTTTGCCATATCATCAAAATGTTTTAAAGTAACTTCAAGATTTAAAATGGTTCTTTTAAGACTTGCTTTTTCTTCTTCTCCCAAAACATCTTTTAAATCTTTTATAAAAAATTTAAATTCGTCTGCAGCCTTTTTTATAGAATCACTAGCTTCGTCAAAAGATGCAAGAGGTTCTTGTGCCAAAATAAAACTATTTTTAGATAGAAACTCTTTTTTATGTCCTAGATTTATATTTATAAACTTTCCTCCAAGCATAGAACTTTGTTCTATCCTTACTTTTGAATCAGTAGGTATTTTTGCTCCACTATAAACAAAAAGTTTAGCAACTACTCTATCACCATCAATATATAAATCTTGAACATATCCTATATCCAATCCATTTGCCTTTACTTTAGCATTTTTTTCAAGTCCTGAAGCTGTATGTAAATATGTCCTTAAACTATATCCCTCCTTTGAAAGATTTTTAAAGCTACCAACTTGAGTTGAAAGTAAAAACAGTAGAACCAAACCAATAAAAACAAAAAAACCTACTTGTGCCTCTTTACTCATTATTTTCTCCACCACTACTAATATCATCTCGAGTGTATTCGTATGATATACCTCCTATATTAGCAAAATTTACTAAAAAGTACAATCCCTTGTTTTTATAGCTTTGAACTCCTGCACTTGTAAATATAGGTATTATACTCTCTTTGTATTTTATACTATAATTCCAACAACCATTGTCCTTATAAAGTTTTGTGCTCCAAGAGCGAGTTATTTTTCTTTTAATATCATAATCCAAACTAGATTCTAACTCATAGCCATTTAAAAGATTTAATTTTAAACTTGTTGTTAAATAATTTATCTTTTTTTCATTCGGAACATTTTGATGAGTATGAGATAGTGAAAAATTATAAAAATCATCACGATAATTTAATGTTGATTGAATCTTTTTTATCTTATTATATCTACTCGAGAAATCTACATTTTCATGCACAGAAAAAGTTTTCGAATAATTATAGATTATTTCATTAAAAATATCACCATATTTTTCATTATCCCTTTTTAAATATACCATTTGATTTGTTCTTATAGTTAATGTGTTAAAGTTTTTATAATTATAAAAGTATTGATTAGCACTGAGCTTTAGATTTTTTTCCTCCTTATTGATACTTATAAAGTCAGCTATATCTCCTGTTTTATCTTCAAATGACGGAACTTGTAAACTTGCTTCTAACTGAATATTATGAATAAAATCTTTATATTGCTTGGTTAAATCTGAATTTAAGATAAATTTGTGATAATTACTAAAATAAGTAACATCACCTATATTTACATTTGCTCTGTTAGCATACTTAATCTTACTATAATAAAGATTTTCGGATATGGAAAAATTTAAATAATTTGACAAAAGAGGCAAGTCCAACTTTAGTGGAAAATTTACCTCATACATAGTAGCATTTAAACCATCCTTTCTATAGTTGTTTTTTGCTTTACAATCTATAGAGTATATAAGATTTTTTAGTGGCAAAGTAGTTGTAAACTTATGATATTGAAAGGTTGGTAACTCCTGAAGAGTGTTAGAGTTATCATCTTTATCTGTATCTATAAAATATTTTCCATAAACTCCTATATAATCTCTATCTCTTTTAAAAAAGTAGTTGAATCTAGAAGTAACAAGTTTGTTTAAGGATTTTATATTGATATCTTTTAAGTTTTCATAATCTATATCATTTAAATAGTGAAAATCTATCCATAAACCATCTTCACTACTGCTTTTATAGTATTTGTCAAAGACTTTGGTGCTTTTATATAAAAAATCAAAACCATAATGGGAGCTATTTTTTAAATTTTTACTATGATAAAAACCTTTTTTATCATAAAAACTACCAAATGTTAGCTTACCTTTAGAATATGGAGTATCTACAAATAATAGTGTTGAATATAGTCCCTCACCCCTTTTTGTTCGTATTTGGGGAGTTATCTCTATATCCCAGTTCTTTTTAGGTGCATAAAAATATGGTTGCATATATATAAAACCACTATCAACTTTTAACCCAAACTGTGGTCTTAAAAGTCCGCTCGTTCTTTTTCTAACGGTAGGAAAGGCAAAAAAAGGCAGTCCAAAAATAGGTTTTCCTTTAAAGTAAAATGTTGGTTTATATAGTGAAATAAACTCTATATTTTTGTTATATTTTGCTTTTGAAAATAGTATCTTCCAATCGGGATTTTGAACATCACAACTTGAAATTTCACTATTTTTTATGATCTGTATATCCTTACCCTTGTTAAAATACTTACTCCCCCTAAGCCACAAACCGCTACTACTATCAAAAATAAAAAATTTATCACTATTTATACCATCTAAACCAACCTTTATATCGATATTTTTACTTTTTACTATAGATTTTTTTTGTATTACAGTTACATCATCAAGAAGCTTTAGGAGTTTTGTTTTTCTATCATAAACTGCACTTTTAGCACGATAAACACTTCCGTCGTGATAGATAACCACACTCCCATTTGCATAAACTTTATCCCCTAAACTTTCAACATTTAGAGCATACATAATATATCTATCACTAGCATAGAGTGCCGAAACTAAAGAAAGTGAAAAAAAAACTTTTTTATACATCTATCACCAAAGTTTTTGCCAACTTATCATGCCAAGTTTGACGAGTTTCCATAAAAACTCCCCATAAAAATCCAAGATAAAAAAGACTCTCACTAACTATCCTAACAACTGCCCTTAAAAATGAGTGAAAAAAGTCCGGTTTTAAAAAATTTTTTTCATCAACAACTCGCATCTTAAAAAACATTTTCCCCATAGTAGCACCATAGTGCCAAACAAAGAAGGTATGATATAAAATCTTTATGGATATAATATGCAAAAAGGCATTATTTACCAAAAATATAATCTCTCTTACATCTTTAGCTGATGCTATGGAGTCATAAAATATGATAAATACTAAAAGCGAAACTATCAAATCATCTATCAAAAATGCGAAACTTCTTTTGGATATAGAGGTAAGTTTTAGCCCCCCTCTTTCCAAATTATCTAAAATCTTCTCTTCCAAAATCACCTACTTTAAAACTTGATAAGCTATATCATTCCTAAACTGTTTTCCTTCAAAATGAATTTTTTGCATCAAACCATATGCTCTATCTCTTGCCTTTTTTATACTATTTCCAAGTCCAACTGCAAGTAAAACCCTACCACCGGTTGCCAACAACTCTCCATTTTTCTTACTAACCCCTGCAAAAGAGATATGAACATCTTCATCATCTATCTTATCTATCGTTATCTTTGCAGGGGTAGAACTTTTATATGGATAATCCTTGCTAGCTCCAACCACACAAACAGCACATCTATCATCTATCTTAATATCCAAACTATCAAGATCTTTTGTGGCACCTTTGTAAAAGAGATCAAATACACTACTTTTTATAAGTGGCATAAGTATCTCACACTCAGGATCACCAAATCGGACATTGTACTCTAAAACTTTTGCTTCACCATTTACAACCATAAGTCCTATAAAAAGCACACCCTCATAAGGCGTACCCTCTTTTTTCATACCCTCAAGTGTCGGTTTTACAACATCTTCTCTAATCTGCCTATAAATATCTTCATTTACCAAAGGAGTTGGAGCATAAGCCCCCATACCACCAGTGTTTGGTCCCTTATCGCCATCTAAAAGTCTTTTATGATCTTGAGCCACAGGTAAAAGTTTAAAATCCTCTCCATCACATATGGCAAAAACTGACAACTCATACCCATCCAAATACTCTTCAACTATGACTCTTTTACCTGCATCACCAAAACTTTTTCCGCTAAGCATATTATCAACCGCTTCTTTTGCTTCTTCTTTACTTTTTGAGATAATAACACCCTTTCCTGCACACAGCCCATCCGCTTTTATAACTATAGGAGGAGTTAAATTATCTATAAAATTGTATGCCTCTTGATTACTATCAGTTTCTATATACTTTGCTGTTGGGATATTATATTTTTTTAAAAAATTTTTCATAAATACTTTTGAACCTTCAAGTTGTGAAGCACTCTTAGTTGGGCCAAAAATTGTCAGATTTCGTGCTTTAAAAACATCTACTATACCATCCACCAAAGGAGCTTCTGGACCTACTATGGTCAAATCTATACCATTTTTCTTTACAAAATCAGCAAGCTTCTCAAAATCTTTTATATCTATATTTTCTACAAAGTCTGCTATATCTTCTGTTGCACCATTACCCGGTGCAAAATAAATCTTTTTTATTTCTTGTTCTTTTGAGAGTCTAACGCCTATAGAATACTCCCTACCACCACTTCCTACTATTAAAACTTTCATAAAAATCCTATATTAAATTTTTAAATACGAATCATTACACCCAGGTAACCGTCCCATTTAAATAATTGGCCCTAACAAGCCAAAAATAAGCGAGCGACCTTTGCTTTAGGGATGACTGTTACTAGATTCGTAGCTTAATACAGCCTTCACACACCACAAAGAGTACGACTCACTCCAAAAGCACAGTGTCGGACCCTCATTTCATGGTTATCGTATCACCCAGGCATATGAAACTGTTGTCTATTATAATGTAATCATGATTAAAATAGTTTTAAGAAGCAGATAATGTCAAGTTTTATTCAGCCAAATTTCACGAAATTTTAAACTAAGCTTAAACATATTTTTACTCTTGTTCAAAATTTATTATTCCTAAATTATGAGAGTAGGAAATAAAGTGTAACATCACTTTTTCCAAATAATAAATAATATTACAGAATAATACAAAGATTATCTGAAAAACAAGAGATTGATTATGATATGATGTAGTTAGCAAACTACTTGCTACAATATTACTAGAATATGAAAAATAAATGCTATCTATGTATAAATCGAAGCTATTAAGCTTACTAAACTAACTACAGAGATACCAACTAAAAACCCAAAAATATCAAGCATATGATGAGTGTTTAGATATAAAAAAGATGCTGTTAAAAACAGATATGCAAAGAGTCTAAAAGGAGAGATAAAGGCAAAAAAACTCTTTTTAGTATTTGTGATACTTTTTTTAAAGCCCTTTATCTTAACTTTCTCTTGTGCTAACACCTCTTTAAAATCCAACTCTTTATTTTGATTTTTTTCATCATATAGTTTAAATTTATCATCTATTTTATCAAATTCATCTCTATCCTCTTTTGGTATATCTCCTATAGCAACTTTATGCTCCACCATCTTTTTATATCCTCTATATGATGCTAAAGTTACTAAAAGTGAAGAGATAAAACCAGCTTGTGAGCTAAGAAAAAAGTTTATATTTTTAAAAAAAGAGAAAGTTAAAATGACAAAATCAACAACCATAAAGATGAAGATAAGTTTTTTAATACTCATCTTCGTCATCATCTAAATCCCTTTTATAACTATACTTTGGATCATCTTTTATTTTATCCAACTCTCTTTTTTGCTTATCATAAGCTTTTTTTACATTTAGTATTGCGCCACCTATACCCCAAAATACTCCAAGCCATAAAAGCCAAGCTTGGTTAAATGTATTTTTCATCCATAATCCCATAGCCACTCCTAAAAGGATAGCTACAACTACGGATATACCCAAAGAAAGTTGTTCGGCTCCCTCTATAATTTTTCCATATTTTAGTTTTTTTGTTTTATTCATAATATTTTTTTCATAGCTTTTTTGGCCTTTTTGACAACTTTTTTTATAAGTCTTTCATCCATAGGCTCACATATAAATCCAGTTTCATATTGACTACAAGCTAGATAAACTCCCTCTTTTAACATCTCTTGATGAAATTTCGCAAAAAGTTTAGCATCACTTCTTTGTGCATCATCAAAGTTTTTTACCGGCTTTTGGTTAAAGAAAAACCCAAACATACTTCCTCTAACCTCAGTTTGAATAGCAAGTCCAACCTCCTTTGCTCCCTCTTTAAAACCATCCATAAGCATATTTGCTAAGTTTTCAAGTTTTGTGTAAAGTTTTTCATCCTTTTTTATCATCTTTAGTGACTTTAGCCCTGCACTCATAGCTACCGGATTTCCACTAAGAGTTCCTGCTTGATATATATCTCCGTCAGGACTTAGTCTGTCCATTATCCTATCTTTTGCACCAAAAGCACCAACTGGCATACCACCACCAATGACTTTTCCAAAAGTTAAAATATCTGCTTCAACTCCAACTATCCCACTAGCCCCTCTTAAACTAGCTCTAAATCCACTCATAACTTCATCAAAGATAAGCAAAGCACCATTTTCATCACAAAGTTCTCTAAGTTTTTTTAAAAATTCTATATTTGCAGGAACAAGACCCATATTTCCAGCTATTGGCTCTATGATAACACATGCTATATTTGAACTATCACTAAAACACTTTTTAACACTCTCTATGTCATTGTATTTTGCTAAAAGAGTATGTTTTGTTAGATCTGCAGGAACTCCCGGAGAGCTTGGCGACCCAAAAGTAGCCGCACCACTTCCTGCACTAACTAAAAGTGAGTCACTATGTCCGTGATAGCAACCTTCAAACTTAACTATATCCTCTTTTGAGGTAAATCCACGAGCAACTCTTATAGCACTCATAACAGCTTCGGTTCCACTGCTTACAAATCTAACTTTGTCTATATTTGGGAAAAGTTTAACTATCTCTTTTGCTAGTTTTGTCTCAACCCTTGTTGGAGTTCCAAAACTTAGTCCTTTTTTTGCAGATTTGCACACCGCTTTTTCTATTTTTTTGTTTGTATGACCAAAGATGAGTGGTCCCCAACTCTGAACAAAATCAACATATCTGTTTCCATCTATATCCTCTATAAAAGCACCCCTAGCCCTTTTTATAAAAAGCGGTGTTCCACCAACACTTTTAAAGGCTCTAACAGGAGAGTCCACTCCACCTGGTATATACTCTTTTGCTAATTCAAACTCTTTTTTACTTCTTTTTATCTTCATCACTCTTCCTTTGTTTTAGTAGATAGTAGTAGATATATGCCAACTCTTTTTCTGTTAGATAATAACTTGGCATATATCTCTTTTTCTTTTCAAAAGCTTTTTTAAACTCTTTTATTCCAAGGTTATTTATCCTTGGAGCTTTTATCTCTTTTTTAATCTTCTCTCCATTTTTTTCTATGGTATAAGCTGTTAATATACCACCTTCTCCCCTCTTGCCATGACAAGCACCACAAGCAATACCGCGAGGATTTTCATAAAGCATCCTTGCATATTCATCATTTGATAAAAAATCCTCTTCTGCTTGTAAAAAGATAAAAAAAATAAATAAAAAATATACTATTTTCATAAAAACTCCGATTTAAACTTATATAGATATAATATCCAAAATTTTTTAAAGGTAAAAAATGATTTTAATAGATGGAAAAGCACTGTCTGATGAGATAAAAAAAGAATTAGTTGATGAAGTAAAAAAACTAAAAGCAAAGGGTATAACTCCCGGACTTGCAGTCTTACTTGTAGGGGATGATCCAGCAAGTCATACCTATGTAAAAATGAAAGAGAGTTCTTGTGAAAAAATCGGTATCTACTCCATAGTTCATAAGATGCCAAGTGATATATCGCAAGAAAGAATTGTAGAAACCATCAAAATGATGAATGAAAATCCTAACATAGATGGCATACTTGTTCAACTTCCTTTGCCAAAGCATATAGATAGTGATCTTATCTTAGAGAGTATAGATCCTAAAAAGGATGTAGATGGTTTTCACCCTTTCAATGTAGGAAGGCTCTGTGTAGGACTTGATGGTTTTGTTCCGTGCACTCCACTTGGAGTTATGCAAATGCTAAAAAATTATAATATAAATCCTAAGGGAATGGATGTTTGTATAGTAGGAGCTAGTAATATAGTTGGAAAACCTATGCACAACCTACTTTTAAATAAGTTTGCAACTGTTGATATATGTCATATATTTACAAAAGATTTAAAAGAGCATACAAAAAGAGCTGATATGGTTATAGTTGGTGTTGGGAAACCAAATCTTATAACTGAAGATATGGTAAAAGATGGTGCAATAGTTATAGATATAGGTATAAATAGACTTGAAAATGGAAGACTTGTTGGAGATGTGGACTTTAAAAATGTTTCTAAAAAGTGTTCATATATAACTCCAGTCCCTGGTGGTGTGGGACCTATGACTATCGCTATGCTTCTGTCAAATACTATAAAAGCTACAAAGCAAAGGATAAACTAATGGAAGAAAATAAGGACTTATCCACTCAATCATCTTCAAAAGATGGTATTTTTTCTAAACTGATAACTTTTTCAAACTCGTGGACAGGAACTATTATCATAGTTTTATTTATCATCTTTTTTGTAGCTCAAGCATTTGTTATACCAAGTGGAAGTATGAAGAGAACTTTACTTATAGGGGATCATCTGTTTGTTAAAAAGTTTGCTTATGGTATCCCAATCCCAACTATACCTTGGATAGAACTTCAAATTTTACCAGATTTTAATGGCAATGGACACTTAGTAGAAGGAGATAGACCCAAAAGAGGAGATATAGTAGTTTTTAAGTATCCCAAAAATCCAAGATTGCACTTTGTAAAAAGATGTATTGGTGTTGGTGGTGATACCGTAATGCTAAGAAATAAAATTTTGTATATTTTACCTCACGAGGGGAATGAGTATGTAAAGAAAAACTTTTCTAAAGATCAATATGAAGAAATAGATGGAAAACTTTGGCTTAAAAATCCCTATCGAAAAAAATTTCCGGGTATCCAAAACGATCCAAATATAAAAGATATAGGCATTTACCCACCAGAACTTTTTAACTTTCCGCCAACTTTAGTGCCTAAAGATAACTTTTTTATGATGGGAGACAACCGTGACCACTCAAATGATAGTAGATTTTGGGGATTTGTTCCATATAAATATGTCGAGGGAACTCCTTGGTTTATCTATTTTAGTTGGGATGAAAACTATGAGATAAAGTGGAATAGAATGGGAGCTTTTGTTAAAGACTTGGAAGTTGATAAAAGTTATATAGATAAAAGTATTCCACTTGGAAGAGAGGTAGAGTAAAATGAACTTAGTCGAAATATTAAATATCATCGCTGTTGTTTTAGCTCTTATGATAGCTATCATCGGTCACGAGATTATGCATGGAAAGATGGCTTACTATTATGGAGATGATACAGCAAAAAAAGAGGGAAGATTTAATATAAATCCCATAAATCATATAGATCCTATTGGAAGCATCATCCTCCCTCTACTTTTATATTTCTCAAATGCAGGATTTATGTTCGGTTGGGCAAAACCTGTACCAATAGATATGAGAAAAGTTGTAAGTAATGGGGGATTTTTTGCAGGATTTCAAGTTTCACTTGCAGGAATTTACTATAATTTTACTTTAGCTACTTTAGCACTTATTATTTTAAAAGTTATCCCTTTAAATGGTGGGGCTATCGACTATTTTTTAGCGAAATTTTTACTATATACACTTGTGTATAACATAGTTTTGGGAGTATTTAATCTCTTTCCTATGCCTCCACTTGATGGTTCAAAAGCTTTGATATTTATTCTTTATGGTTTAGGTTTTTCAAAAGTTGCAGTTTTGATAGAGAGATTTTCTCAATATGGTATAATAGTTTTGATGATTATCATAGCAACTCCATTGTCTTCGGTCATATTTACTCCTATAAATAGTGTTATCAGGTTTTTTTTATCACTCTAAGTAACAACCAAGAAAAATTTTATACAAAATTTTTTCTATTTTGCACAAAAAGGTAAATTTTTTTATACAATAAAAACAAAAA
The DNA here is from genome assembly GCA_964622255.1 of uncultured Campylobacterales bacterium. Taxonomy (GTDB): domain Bacteria; phylum Campylobacterota; class Campylobacteria; order Campylobacterales; family QNZT01; genus SZUA-1377. Next base: position 43,689 of record CAZUPK010000067.1, on the reverse strand, counting down.
GGTTTATCATATGGCAAAATATATTTTAGAAAATTTTATAAAAAACAAAGTTAGAAGAGGCGATATTTATATTCCGGCAACACTTTTTCTACTACTTAAAAACAATGGTAGAGCAACAAAAAAACAGATAGCAAAACTTATATATATTTTTGAAAACAAACACTCTTTAGAAAAGTATGAAGTTATAGTTGAAAGTCTTGTTGCGGTTATATTAAGTGAATATGGATTGCTAACAAAGGAAAATGAACTTTTTATACTTAATACCTGGCCACTTAAATCAAAGGATGTAGAAGAACTTATAAGGCTATGTTATGAGGTTTCTAATGGCTTTTTTAGAAATTTCAAGAGTCAAAAAAAAGGGAAGTTGAGAGATTTTTAAGAACAATCAAAGAGGTAGATTACTTGGTGCTTACAAACATATTTTTCTTAAATACATAATAAAATAAAGGCAAGAAGAAAAGATTTAACACTGTAGCCCAAAGCAGACCATAACCTAAACTTACTGCCATAGGTTGGAGTATGACTGACTGTCCTGATGCAAAAAATATCAAAGTAGAAAGTCCAAGTATAGTTGTTATGGAAGTAAGCATAATGGGGCGGAGTCTCTTTGAAGCAAACTCTAAAACTTCATCCTTTGAAGTTGCTTTTTTTAAAAAATCTATTATAATAATGCCATCATTTACAACAACTCCGCTAAGTCCCACTACACCGACAAGTCCTGGCATAGTTAAGTTTAATCCCATAATAAGATGTCCAACTAAAACACCAAATATTGAAAGTGGAATAATTGATAAAACAAGCAGTGATAAAAAGATGCTATCAAACATCCAAACAAGAGCGATAAATATCAAAAACAAAGCAATAAGTCCGGCTTGAGTCATCTCTCTTTTTACCTTTTGGTTTTCCTTTTGCTCACCTTTTATCTTTACCTCTATGCCTTCTTCTCTTATCTTTTTAAAAATAGGCTCTAATCTTTTCATAAGTTCTGCAGAGGTTATAAGCTTTTTATCCAAACTACCGGTTATTGTCCATATAATCGAACCATCCTCTTTATAGATGGTGGAATAAATTTTTTTGATATTAAAGTTAGCTATATCTTTTAACAAAACCTTTTTGTTTGAGTTTGGAATGGATATGAAAAGAGTTTTTAAAGCACTAACTTTATCTTTATTTATATCTTCGGTTTTTACCTTTATTAGTTTTCCATTTAGATACATATTTGAGATTTCTAACTTTAAAAATAGCGGACGAAGGATATTTGCAAGATATTTTTCACTAAAGCCCAATGACTCTCCATAAGGATTTATCTTAAACTTTATCTCTCTTTCTCCCTCTTTCATATCGTTTGCTACATTGTAAGTTCCATTTATATCCTCTATAGCTTTTTGAAGTTTGTTTATAGCCTTTTTAACCTTTTTATCCTCACCTATCAAAGAGATTTCTATATCATTTTTTACTATTCCAGCAGTTGGAACTACGATGTCAAATTCTTCAAAGTCTTTATCTTTTTTAAACTTTTTTGTTATATTTTTTATTATATTTGCAAGTTCATATGCCGAATGCTCTCTTATCATATCTTTATCATCGTATTCTGGAGAAAAAAGAGGATTTATATAGGTGTTGTAAAATCCTTCGGGTGCTCTTTCGTGTAGATTTATAAATATATGAAAATAGTTTGGAGAGATATCTGCTTTAAATTTATTGTTTATCTTTAGTCCAGAGATGGAGGTTATAGATGCAACATCTTTTTTATCAAGTTTTTTAAGTAGAAGTTTTTCAACTTTTGATACTATCTCTTGAGTCTCTTCTATGGAGTAGTTTTTATTTACTGAACCTTTTATATATATCTGTGTTGTATCAAACTCTGGAAAGAGTTGAAACTTTGAGTTTTTAAAGAGTATAACTGTTGCGCTTAAAGTAAAAACTAAAAATAGTGTTAGAGAGAGTTTAGGTCTTTTTAATAGTTTTGATAAAATACTTTTGTATTTTTCTTTTAGTTTATCCCACATCTTGTCTGTTTTTTTAGCTCTTTTATCCTCTTTTAAAAACTCATAGGAGTGAAGAGGTAAAAAGAAAAATGCCTCAAAAAGTGAACTAAGTAAAAGTATAGTTATCATAATAGGAAGTATCTTCATAAAAACTCCCATCTCTCCACTCATAATAAGCATAGGTAAAAAGGCAAATATCGTAGTAGAAGTTGCCGTTAAAACTGCAGGAAACATCTCAGCTGCTCCGATTATGGCAGCCTCTTTTGGGGGAACTTTCTCTTCGATGTGTCTTTGGATGTTTTCTGCAACGACTATCGCTTCATCTACAAGCATACCAAGAGCTATCAAAGCTCCTAAGAGTGAGAGCATATTTAGTGAGTAGTCCATCATCTCCAAGGCTATAAGCCCTATGATAAAACTTGTCGGGATACCTAAAGCTACGACAAATGATATCCTTGCATTTATAAAGGTATAAATAGAGAGTGAAACAAGGATAAGTCCAAAAAGTATATTTGACATAACGGTATTTAGACGGTTCCTTATCCAAACAGAGCTATCACTGTAAACTTCTAAGTGATACTTGGGATACTTTTTTTCATATTTTTTTAGTATCTTTTTTATCCTTTTTACAAGAGCTATGGCATTCCCGCTTTTTGATTTGTTTATATTTACAGAGATATTTTGCACTCCGTTAAAGTGTGAAATCTCAGTCGCATCACTTAACTTAAACTCTATCTTTGCTATATCCTTTAAATAAACTCCCTTACCATTTACCTTTATGAGAGTGTTTTTTAACTTTTTCACACTTTTATAACCGCTTAGAGTATTTAAAAATATATGATCCCCTCTTTGCTTTATAAAACCAACTGGAAAGGTGTTTGAGAGATTTGCCAAAGCCGAAACAATTTGAGATATCTTTAGTCCCAAAGCCTCCATCTTTTTACTGTTTAGTGCAAATACAAGCTCTTTGTCGGCATCCCCTCTGATGCTTATATCGCTTAAATCTTTTATAGAGCCAAGCTCCTTTTTTAACTCGTCGGCAACTTTTAAGAGTCTCTCTTTTTTATCATCTGATGATATGGCTATGGTTACAAGTGGGAAGGTGTTTTTTATCTTTTTTGCAGTTGGCTCAACCATATCAGAAGGCAAATCTCTTTTTATCTTTTGGATGATATCTTTTATATCACTCAAAGCATCATCTATATTGCTTCCATCCTTTAAAGTTGCTTTTATAGTGAACATTCCGGTTTTTATAGTGCTTTCAACAAGTTCTACATCGGATAGATTTTTTAGCTCATCCTCTATGGGAGAAACTGCTAAATTATCTAAGATATTTGGACTTGCACCTGCATAATTTCCTCTGATACTTATAGCATCAAGATTTGTTGGAGGGAATATTTCTTTTGGAACATTTATGTAAGCAAATGCACCCATCAAAAAGAGAAATATCAAAAATATATGGTTAAGTTTAGCTTTGTTTATGGAAAATTGTATAATATTCTTAATCATAAAAAATATTTTATCCAAAAAGGATTAATACAACTAAACTACACAGATGACTGTGAATATTTTTAGAAAGAAGAAAATAAAAAAACGAAAAAAAAGGGGGGGTAGGTAAGACTTCCTAGCTATCTATTCTTCTATATAATTTTTAAGTTTTCTACCAACTTTAGGGTGCTTTAACTTTTTGATAGCCGAGTTTTCTATCTGCCTTACTCTCTCTCTTGTTACATTTAACTCTTTTCCTATCTCTTCAAGAGTTCTATCACTCTCATCCTCTAGCAAACCAAACCTCATTCTAACAACTGCCTTTTCTCTTTCATTTAGCTGTTCCAAAACTTCATCGACTTGATTTTTAAGATCATTTTTAAGCATATACTCTATGGGAGCTACAGACTTTTTATCCTCTACAAAATCACCAAACTTTCCATCTTCTTCATTACCAATAGGGGCTTCAAGACTTATAGGCTCTTTTGTAATTTTTATAACATTTTTAACCTTATCAACAGAAAGTCCAACCTCCTTTGCTATCTCTACTAAACTCGGTTCTTTTCCAAACTCTTGAAGGTGTCTTCTTGTTATCTTATTTATTCTATTGATAGTTTCTATCATATGTATTGGAATTCTAATAGTTTTTGCTTGATCTGCTATTGCTCTACTTATAGCCTGTCTTATCCACCAAGTTGCATAGGTAGAAAACTTATATCCCTTTTTATACTCAAACTTATCAACCGCTTTCATAAGTCCTATGTTACCCTCTTGAATCAAATCTAAAAATGGTAGCCCACGGTTAGTATATCTTTTAGCAATAGACACAACAAGTCTTAAGTTTGCTCTTGCCATCCTTGATTTCGCTTTATCAGCTATTGCCTTTCCTCTTTTTATCTGTTCTATGATCTCTTTAAGCCTCTCAGGTTCAAGATTAAAACTATCTCGTGATGCCTCTTTTGTTTGGAAAAGCTTTTTTATCTCCATATAAGTCGAAACCATAGTGGCTTCTGGCACCTCTTTTGCTATATCCTCTTTTGACATATTTGTTATATTGCTAAGGATTTTTTGATGATTTTTCCTTAGAGTATCATTAAAGAGGGGAAGTCTATACTCTAACTTTTTAAGTTCTCTATCAAAAGTATCATCACTCTTTAGTGCAGTTTCCATACTTTTGACTAATTCATTTATAAGTTTACTTGTAGGACCTAGATCCATAAGTTTTTCTTTTAATATCTTCTTTTTATATGCCAACACTAGTTCACGATGAATTTTCTCTTCTTGCATAGCATCATCAGGAAGTTTTTGAGAAGAAAATTTTACCCAATCTTTTTTTGCTTTTTCAAGAGTTCTAAAACTCTCTATAACCTTTTTATCTCTTGAGTTATCACCCTTTTTATTAGCTTTTTTTGTCAACCTTTCCTCTTCTATATTCTCACTAAGCTCTTCCTCTTCTTCACTGTCACTTTCTAAATCATCATCAAAACTTTTAAAAAGCTCTTTTACTCTTCTTTCACGATTTAGTAAGGCTTCTTTATAATCAAGTATAAAATCTATAAGATATGGAACGGAGCAAAAGGCATCTATGATGATATCCTCACCAAGCTCTATTCGTTGGCTTATCTCTATCTCTTCTTCCTTTGTTAAAAGTGCTACTTGTCCCATCTCTCTTAGATACATTCTTACAGGGCTATCACTTCTACTCCACTCCAAAAGCTCCTTTTCCTTAGCTAAATCAAAGTTTTCAGCTAGTGCATTGTCTTGTATTTTTTTTCTTTCAATCTCTGCCTCTCTTGCTTCAAGCTTGTTTTTTATCTTTGCTATTTCAGCCGACGAAATAAGTTTTACATTATACCCTTTTAATAGAGCTAAAACCTTTTTAGAGTTTGCAACGGTAGGCTGTTTTGTAAACTCTACCATCAACTCTTCATAAGTTAGATAGTCATTTGTATGAGATTTGATAAGCCCTTCTAGTCTTTTGTTAAGTTGTTTAGCACCGCTCATAGTTACTTGTTCCTAATAATTGTCTTGTCGATATATCGGCTTCTTGTTTATGAAATTTAGCCATTGTATCCAAAAAATACTTACAAAAGGTTAATAAAAATGTAAAAATCATAAAAGAATCAGCCCAGCCAAATTTCACGAAATTTTAAACCAAACTTAAACATATTTTTACTCTTGTTCAAAAAGCTAGATTGTAAAATAATCGTCATACTTGCAAGTCCTTTGAATTTCTGCATTTCGTGAAATTTGGCTAGTTCACATTGTTATTTGACATACTCCCCATAGATATAGATAAAGTAAAAGGCTTCACAGCAAGGTTTAGTAAAAACTGCATTTAGAGCAAGATGCAAAAGTGATTAAAAACTATGACTCCTGCTCAAAGAGAGAAGTTTTATCCTGCTTTCCTTATTTCTAAAGAGATATCTTTGTTTAACTTTGAAAAATCAAACTCTTTTTGTGGTAAACTTATATCATCTATAGTAGTTTGAGTAGGTAAAAAAAGCTGGATATAGTAAGTGTTTTTATATCCTAGATATAGCAAATCCTCTATGATATGATTTATATCATCTTCACTTAAAAGATCGCTGTGTAAAGTAGTCCTAACTTCAAAGGGAAACTCTTTTTTTATTAGATATTTTAAAGTTTTTCTAAAAAGTTCAAACTCTTTTTCATAAAACTTTGTTATATCAAAAAATCTCTCTTTTGGAGCTTTATAATCAAGTGATATAAAATCCAACATTTTACTTTCTACAAGTTTTTTGACATTTTCAAACTCAATACCGTTTGTATCAAGCTTTATCTTAAAACCTCTTTTTTTTACCTCTTTACAAAAGGAGAAAAGTTCATCTATATATCTACTAGCTTCTCCTCCACTTAAAACAACTGCATCAAGTAAACCTACTCTTTTTTCTAAAAAATCAAGCACATCTTTTAAACAAAGTTTACCTTTTTTTGAAAAAACTATATCTTTGTTATAACAGTATCCACATCTTAAGTTGCATCCTGACATCCAAACTATACAAGCTAGATGTTCAGGATAATCAAGCTGTGTAAAAGGTGTTAAATCATAAACTATTTTTTTGTTCAACAAATTGGACTCGTTGTCTATGTTCACCTAACTTTCCTATGTTAAAACTCTCTACCGGTCTATGATATCCCATAACTCTAGTATAAACTATACATCTTTGTCTTCTATTTTGTAACTTTTTTAACTTCTCTTCTCTACTCATTTTTTCCTCCTACTTAATCTAATTGTGCTAATAACTCTTCGTCGCATTTTGGACAAAACTCATACTCACCTGCTAAATATCCATGTTTTGGACATATCGAAAAAAGAGGTGTGATAGTTATATATGGCAATCTATAATTTGATATAACATTTTTTACAAGTTTTCTACAAGCTTCAATAGAGCTTACTTTTTCTCTCATATAAAGATGTAATACCGTTCCACCGGTATATTTACACTGTAAATCATCTTGCAAATCCAAAGCAGTAAAAGGATCACTTGTAAAATCAACCGGTAGTTGAGAAGAGTTTGTATAGTAAATATTTTCCCCTTCTCCCGCTTGAATAATATCTCCACCAAATCTTTTTTTATCCTCTTTTGCAAATCTATATGTAGTTCCTTCTGCCGGAGTTGCTTCAAGATTGTAAAGGTTACCTGTTTCTTCTTGATATTTGACCATTTTATCTCTCATATGATTTAAAATATTTAGTGCAAACTCTCTTCCCTTTTTCGAACTAATATCATACTCATCATCTGTAAAATTTCTTATCATTTCATTTATACCATTTACTCCAATAGTTGAGAAGTGATTGTTAAAATGAGGAAGATACCTTGCTGTATATGGATATAAACCTCTATCATACATCTTTTGAATAAAAACTCTCTTTTTTTCAAGAGTTGATTTTGCCATATCCATAAGTTCATCAAGTCTGTTTTTTAAAGATTTTAAATCCCCTTTATATAGATATCCCAGTCTTGCCATATTTATAGTTACAACACCTATACTACCTGTCATCTCAGCACTACCAAAAAGTCCCCCTCCTCTTTTTAACAACTCTCTAAGATCAAGCTGCAAACGACAACACATACTTCTTACATGCCCTGGTTTATATGCTTCTTCATTTGGAATTAGATTGCCATTTTCATCTTTTTTATATTGACTTCCTATAAAATTTTGAAAATATGATGAACCTATTTTTGCAGTATTTTTAAAAAGTAAATCGGTATTTTCACCATACCAATCAAAATCTTCAGTAATATTTACAGTAGGTATAGGAAAGGTAAAAGGCTGTCCTGTTTTATCACCTTCAGTCATAACTTCATAAAAAGCTTTATTTATAAGATTCATCTCTTTTTGAAAATATTTATAAGTCATATCAGTAAGATTTTTACAACCTCTTTTTTTTGCTTCTTCTTCAAGCTCTTTATCACTTATATCTTTAAAAAGATGCTTATCTTTACTTGTTGGTATCTGTTCTTTTAAATCTTCCGGAACAACCCAATCTATAGTGATATTTGTAAAAGGAGACTGTCCCCATCTTGCAGGAACATTTAAGTTATAGACAAAACTTCTTATAGCTTGTTTTACATCATTGTATTTTAACTTATCTTTAAAAACATAAGGTGCTAGATAGGTATCAAAACTACTAAAAGCTTGAGCTCCAGCCCACTCACTTTGTAAAATCCCCAAAAAATTTGCCATTTGTCCCAAAGCAGAATAAAAATGTTTAGGAGCATCACTTTCAACTCTTCCTCTTACACCATTAAAGCCCTCATTTAGTAAAGCTCTCAAACTCCAACCTGCACAATATCCAGTCAAACAATCCAAATCATGAATATGATAATCTCCATTTCTATGTGCATATCCCTCATCTTTTGAGTAAACTTTATCAAGCCAATAGTTAGCTATCACTTTCCCTGCAGTATTATTTACCAAACCAGCACTTGAATATCCTGTATTTGAATTTGCTTTTATCCTCCAATCACTACCATTTATATACTCTTCTATCGTTTCAGTTGAATTTACATAAGTAGTTCCCTCATCTAAAAATCTCTCTCTTTGCATCTTATGTAAATGTCTATAAAGCATAAAAGATTTCATAACTTCAAAATAGCCGTTTTTATACAACTCTTTTTCTATCAAATCCTGAATACTTTCAACATCAACAATACTCTTCTTTTTTATATTTTTTAGAACATTTTTATAGATAGAAACATCATAAGGAGTATTTTTACTTTTAAAAGCTTTTTTGATAGCATCTTCTATTTTAAAAGGTAAAAAATCTTGATATGAACCATCTCGCTTTAATATCTTAACATTCATCGAAATAAACCTTTTTTCGTTTGACGAAATAATATCAAATTAAAACAAAAAAAATTCTTAAAATTTATAATCGAACCCTCTGGAAACATTCACAGTTTATCAGAAAGTTCAAATCCTTATTCACATTTTAGCATATAGTGCAAACAGAGCAAATATCATTTATGGACTGTGACTAGGACTCCTTCTTGACATACTACCCATAGCTAAAGCAAGGGGATTCTTTCCCCTGCAATAAATGGACGGATTCAGCTATCAACAAAATCAGGCTACTAATGTAGCTTTTACAACTTCTCCTGCTAGAGGTAAAGATGGATATGATAGCTTTATAAAAGAGGGTCATTAACTGGAAAAAACCACTACTATTTAGAGATTATCGCTCTTATCAAAGCTTATTTAAGTTTTATGTGCAACAGTTAGCTAAAAAACTCTTCTTTTAACTCTTCCAACCTTGCTACCCTATCCTCTGTGCTAGGATGTGTGCTAAACATAGCTTTAAAGCTCATCTCTTTTCCCGTAAAAGGATTTATGATAAACATATGTGCAGTTTCGGGAGTCGCTTCGTGAACTATATCACCTCTTGCATAGTTATCTAGTTTTATCAAAGCTGATTGTAACCACTCTGGGTGTCCTGTAAGTTTTGCAGAGCCTTCATCTGCCATATACTCTCTGCTTCTACTTACTGCCATTTGAACTAAACTTGCAACAAGAGGCATCACTATCATAAGTATAAGCATCACTATAGGATTTGGTCTATCTTCATCATCATTTCCACCAAAAAAAATACCGAAGTTTGCCAAAGTTGCTATGGCACCGGCTATACTTGCTACAACTGTTCCTATAAGCATATCATAGTGTTTTATATGACTAAGCTCGTGTGCTATAACAGCTTCTATCTCTCTTTCGTCCAAAAGTTCTAAAAGTCCTTCCGTTACAGCAACCACCGCATGTTCATAGTCTCTTCCTGTTGCAAAGGCATTTGGTATCGAATCTGGGATAATGTAAAGCTTTGGCATTGGAAGTTTAGCTTTTTGAGTAAGTCTTCTTACTATTGTGTAGAGTCCACTTGCATGAATTTCGTCTATAGAAACTGCATCATAGTGTTTTAAAACCATCTCGCTACTAAAGTAGTATGCATAAAAATTCATACCTACTGCCATAGCTAAAGCTATAAGCATACCTACTTTTCCACCAACAAGCCCACCAAACCATATAAAAAGCAGTGTTAGCACTGTCAGTAAAAAATAGGTTTTCAATCTTTCCATCATAAATCCTCCTTTGGATTTTTAAGTTTATCTTAAAAAATAAAGATAAACAGGAGATTAACCGTTATAGTTGATTAACCTTGTTACTTTTACAAGCTCATCATTGTTATGAACATTGTCTTTTATATAGTTTATTAGATTGTTTACTTTTACATCTATATCTACCTTTTGTCTTAGAATCTCATTTATATAGTTGGAATTTTTAATATATTTTTCTATAGACTCTTTTAGGATTTTGATATTTTGAGTTTGATTTGAACTTAGTGGTGTTCTTTTTTCAAGAAGTTTTTTATAGTCTCCTATTTCACCCTTTACGACTGCACCTTCGTTTATAAATGAGTTTACAAAAATATTACCCTTAACATAGGCACTATCTTTAAGTATCAAACTATCACTTGCAATATCACCTATAACCGTTCCTTCCAAAACCATCCTATTTACTTGAACTTTTGTTCCTAAAAAGGCACTTTTAGCTAGAGATAAATCATAAGCGACGGTCTCCCCTTGAAGTTTTCCAGCTATTTTAATCTCCCTAGCTTCTATATTTGCCAAAACCAACCCTTCAGATTTTATATCCAAAAAATCACACTCTATTGCTCCTCTTACTTCTCCCTCGACAACTACATGTTGAGCTTGTATCTTTCCTTTTACTTCAGCATCTTTACCTACAAACACAATGTTATCAACAATGACACAACCATCTACAACACCATCTATATAAACTCCGTCGTGTCCGACTATATCACCTATAACTTTTGTATGATAAGCTTGTAGTGTAGTTGTCTGGTTAGGATTTACAACTATCTCTTCCTCTTTTTTTAAAATTTTATCAAACATATTTTAATCCTCTATAATCCAATCCATAGCATGGATTCTTCTATTTGTCTCTTTTTTGATGGATACTCCAAGATACACTACCATTGTTAGCAATACAATACCTATAATGGCAGTAGATATAACTACTACTTGAGAATTGTCTATATTGGCTACGATAGCTTTTATAATTTCATTTTTCAGTTGAGGTGAGGTATCTTTATTTAACAATTTGATAATAGTTTTAACTTGTTCCAAATTTTTTATATATGCTATTGTATTGTAAACAGATAGAGAAGTTAGGATAAGAAGCCCTATCAGCGATGTCCAACTTAGCAATTTTATCCTCTTTTTAATATCTATCTTTTTCATAGCACCTCCCTAATCATACTCAACATCAATAAAACCGTCATCCTTTTTGTATCCCTTTTTGTATTCAATAGCTTGAATTATCTGTTCAAGTTTTTGTTCGTTATCTTCTGAGTATTTTAACATTTTTACTAAATTTTGTAAAATAGCATTATTATTAAGATTTCTTTTTATCAAATCTATAATCTTTGCTTCATATTTCATATACACCGCTACTTCAGTATTCATTTTTTCGACACTATCTTCATAATCATAACTAAACTGCTCTTTAGAAGATAAAATATCTTTAAAATTATTTATACTTCCCTCTATTTTTCCATCTTTTTTTGGTATCTCACTTACAAAAACATCTCCTCTAATATATGAATTGCGATTTAACTCTAATACATAAGAAGCTAAAGCACCATCTACAACACCACTGATAGCTGTTTTTTTTGCTTGTATAACACTTTTAGCCCTACCATTTTTATCTATAAAAACCCCTTCACCTCCAATACTTCCAAAAACTTGTCCATCTATATAAATTTTTTTTACATTCAGATTTCCGCGAACTTGTGCACCTTGATATACTTCTAAGTTTTTACTCTTTACCTTGCCTCTAATCTCACCATAAACTAAAACATTTTTAGCTTGTATATTTCCATCAACTGAAGCTCTTTTTGAGATTATGACGGTATTGTTTACTTTTAAATCACCTTCTATCTTACTATCTATAAACAAAGGACTTGCACTAATAAGCTCTCCGGTTATTCGAATATTTTTGGTAATATAAGTTATTTCACTTGCTCTTTTTTTCTTCTTTTTAGCTAAAAGGTTAAATAAAGCCATCCTCTTCCTTATTTACATAAAAATATGTGCAAATTTGTAATCTATACTAAATCGACTTTGTTAGAAAAATATTTATAGTCAACAACATTTGCTTTTTTTTGTTTAATAGTATATAATACCAAAAAATAAACTTAAAGAAAGAATGAAACTAAAATAAAGGCTTCTTATGAAAAAAAGTTTTAAATTGTTTAGTAGTTTAACCATATCAACACTGCTTACTACAAATGTATTGGGTTTAGAGGTAAATCTTACAGATAAACTTCCATATGTTGATATAGATGTGGATGGAAAAAATATAAGGATACAAAGAATACAGGATAAAAATCATAAACTTAAAAATTCTTATACGAAAACATCTAGGCCGTGTCCACCATTTTGTGTTCAAAAGATGGAACCTATTAAAGGTGTAGAAACTGTTTCTGAGTTAGATGTTATAAATTTTTTAAAAAATCAAGTAGCCAATAACACCGGACTTTTGATAGATGCTAGACTTCCACAGTGGTATATACAAGGAACCATTCCAGGAGCTTTAAATGTTCCTTTTAGTGTTCTTTCTATAAGCCTTGGAAGTCAATATATAGATCAAATGTTGGAACTTTTTGGTGCTGAAAAGAAAAATGGTAGATGGGATTTTTCCGATGCTATGGAATTGATGATATTTGATAATGGTCCTTGGTGCCAACAAGCTGTAGCAGCTATGAAAAACTTGATCAAGCTTGGTTATCCTAAAGATAAGATAAAATACTATCGTGGTGGTATGCAATATTGGCAGATATTAGGTATTACTATCAATAAACCAAGTAGTTAAATAACAAAGGAGCTATAAATGAGCAATATAAGAGATGATTACCTAAAGTTTAGAGTTGATGATGATGGAAAAAGTGGAGATACTGTAAACTCTCTGATTAAGATACTTGTTATCATACTTTTAATACTGCTTTTGATTGTTTTGGGAGCGGTTGCATATAAATTTTTATTTAAAAGTGAGGATGTTGCTAACAATCAGACTAAAAAAGTACAACCTATCAAACAAGTTAAACAAAAAAATACCACCTCCAATGTAGTTAAAGCAGTAACTAATACTGTTGAAAGCGAAGGCAATACTATAAAAAAAGAAGAAATAGCTCTGATAGTAAAAAGTATATTGGCTCAAATGAATCAAAAAAAACAAAATAATAGGCTCAATACCAATCAAATCCAAACAACAGCCTCTAAACCTGTATCTAAAAAACAAAAAGAGATTAATGATGAAAATAAAGTTGATGATGCTACACTACTTAGCAATTTATCGTCTGCGGATGTTGATAATGTAAAAGAGGAGGATATTGACCTATCATCACTTGATAATGTGGACTCAAATAGAAAAATTGAGAATAAAAACAAAAAAGAAAAGGCTGATAACTTTAATAAGGTTATTATTAACAAAAATGAACTAGCCACAAAGGATGATTTATCGAAACTATATGCTAAATTAAATCAAATAATGGAAAATGATAAAACAAAAATCAAAAGCTCTGATTATGTTTCAAAAATCAAGAAAGAAACAAAAGTTAGAAAAAATGCAATGAGAATAATCACAGTTAGGAGAGGTGATACTCTATCTCTTATAGCAAAAAGAGCATATGGAAATCCTATGATGTATAGTAAAATTTTTGCAGCAAACCCTGATTTGATTAAAAACCCAAATATGATATTTCCAGGACAAAAACTTAGAGTTCCTAAATAAGTAACAACCTTTAATACAAAAAACGAGGGGGAAACCTCCCCTCATAAGTGAAAGCTTACAGCCTTGATTCGTATCTTCTAAGCATATAAAGTTTCTTAAGCATTTTCTTTCTAGCTGCGATTTTTTGTTTCTTTCTCTTTTCAGTTCCGGTTTCAAAAAACCTTCTAGCTCTTTTTTCTGTAACTATTAAGTTTCTATCAATTTGCTTTTTAAATCTCCTATATGCTTCTTCGAAAGATTCATTTGATTTCACAACGATACCAGGCATCTACCTCACCACCTTTCAAAAAAATTTTACAACTCAATCATACTTTAAAAAACTTTATAATCGCCTATTAACCCCTCCAAAATCTAACTCTTCCGGTATCTATGTGTATAAAACTACTTTTTGGATAGTATCCAATCCCACCAACTTGTAACTTTTTAACTATTTTTAAAGTATCTCTTAAGTATCTATCTTTTATATTAAAATCAATAGCCTTTGCAAGAGTATGAAAACTATGTTTTGCAACACCTTTAGAGTGCTTTCTCAAAATCTCATTTGTCTGAATAGTTCTATATCCGGATATAATCTCAACCGGCTTTTTTGTATTTCCAATAAGCTGTATTGCATACAAAAGTTTATATAGGTTTCTATCTATTTTTGCGGTTTTATTTAGTCTATAGTCTCGTAAAAAATAATCCAATCTTTTTAACTCACTTTCAACAAAGTGATCTTTTTCCCAAAAAGTTGCTTTTATACTCTCTCCTGTATGAATGTTATGTAGATGTAAAATCTTATCTGTGGGTAGAGAATAAGAGAAAAGATTTTGTGAAGTTATAGGTATAGTAACTAGAGCAAAACTTTTCTTTAAAAAAAGTCTCCTTTCATTCATTCAATGATACTCCTTTTTTTAAACTTACTTTTGATGTGATTGTATATCGGCATTTTTTTACAAAAATTCACTTTTTCTCTCATACCACTTTCTTAGCCATCTATCAATCGGATATATAAATTCAAAAAAAACAGGAACTACAAGAAGAGTTAATATCATCGAACTAATAAGCCCTCCTATAACTGCTATAGCCATAGGTGCTTTGGTTTCACTTCCTAGTGAATGACTAAGTGCTAAAGGAAGCATTGCAAATATCATAGCAAAAGTTGTCATTAAAATAGGACGAAGCCTTTTCTCTCCTGCTTCTATCAATGCCGATTTAACATCTTTACCTTTATAAATAGCTTCATTTGCAAAATCCACTAATAAAACTGAATTTTTACCAACCATTCCCATAAGTAACATAAAACCTATCATAACAAAAAGACTAAAATGCATATGTGTTAAATAAAGTGCTACCATAACACCAATAATACTCAAAGGCAGTGCCATCATAATAATAAACGGTTGAATAAGTGATTCATAAAGTATAGCTAAAATAATAAACATCAATATAACCGATAAACTTATTGCATTGGCAAAAGCTTTATTTGTTTTTTTCATCTCTTTGGCAAATCCGGTAAATTTATATCCTACACCTTTTGGTAAAAGTTTGTCTATTTTTGCAAGTGTATAGTTTACCGCTCCGCCTAAATCTAGTCCAAACAAATCACTATATATTGTTACTTGTCTTTGTCTGTTATAGTGATAAATAGAAGCTATGGATTTTGAGTTTTTAAATTCCACAAGTCCATCAAGATATACTAGTTTGCCATTTTTAGCTCTAATTTGAAGCTTTTTTATATCATCTATACTTATTCTATTGTTATCGGGAAGCCTTAAAGTTATGTTATATTGTTTTCCATTTTGTTCAAAATATGAAATCTCCAAATCACTAGAAAATGCGGTTGCAATAGTAGAAGCAATCTCTAAAGCACTGATACCCAATCTATTCGCATTTTCTCTTATGATTTTTATATCTATCTGAGGTTTTCCTTCATCAAGGTTACTATCGATATCAACAAATCCCTTTTTTTTAGATAAATATTGCATAAGATTTTTTTTTGCAACTTTTAGTTTTTCAAAAGAATCAGAAGTTAAAACTATCTGATACGGCACACTCACTCCGGCACCTTTTATGTTCGGTATAGCCGATACGGTTATAAAGATATCTTTAGAAAAAGAGTTTAATCTTTTTCTAAAACTTTGTATTATCTCCTCTTGGCTTTTTACTCTTTTATTTTTTGGAGTAAGTTTTACATAGATAAGAGACTTATTTTTTTCTTTAACACTATTGTATCCTACATTTAAAGTGGTAAATAAAACATTTTTATCTTTTTTAACAATATTTTCAACTTTCTTAGATCTTTTTATCATCTTATCTAAACTAATGCCCGGTTTTGCTCTAAGTTTTATCTCAAACTCCGCTTTATCCTCTTTTGGTAAAAAATCCATACCTATTTTAGGAAATAAAGAAATCGACCCTGCAAAAGTTATCAAAACTAAAAGAAAAATCAATTTTTTATGCTCAAGTATAAAAGATAAAATCCTTTCATAAAACTTATCTATAGCTATAAATATCGGCTCTGTAATATTATAAAACTTACTTTCATTTTTATGCAAAACTCTTGCACTAAGACTTGGCATAAAACTCAAAGCGACACTGTAAGAGATGATTATGGCAAATCCGACAGTCATAGCAAAACTTTCAAAAAATTTGCCAACTATTCCACTCATATTTGCAACAGGGATAAAAACAGCTAGAAGCATCGCTGAAATGGCTAATATAGCAAATGCCATCTCTTTTACTCCATAAAGTGCCGCTTCAAAACTCCCCATCCCCTCTTCCATCTTTTTATAGATATTTTCAAGCACAACAATAGCATCATCGATAATAATACCTATAGCCAAAGTAAGCCCAATAAGTGTCATTTTGTTTAAATTAAATCCCATAAAATTCATCAAAGCTATCGTTCCAAAGATAGATATAGGAATAGAAAATGCCGAAACTAAAGTAATAGTAAGATTTCTTAAAAATCCAAAAATTATTACAACTGCCAAAAATGCACCATAAATTAGATCAAACTTAACATCTTCAAGCGAATGAATAATAAAAGGGGTCGTATCTTGCAAAGTAGTAACCCCAAATCTATCACCAGCTATCGCTTTTAGTTTAGGTATAATTTTTTTTACACGATTTACAACATCTATAGTATTTGTTCCGGAAATCTTTTGCACTTCAAGCATAACTCCTTTTGTGCCATTATAAGAGGAGTAGCTTTTTGCATCACTTAAATCATCAGTTACTTTTGCTATATCCTTTAGTTTTATATCATTTTTAATAAAAATATTTTTTAACTCATTTAAACTTATGGCATCAGCTTTAGTTTTTAATATTATCTCTTTATCCTTAGTTATAAGCTTACCACCACCTACTTTAACATTTTCTCTAGCTACTATATTATTTAACTCTCTTATACTGATGCCATACTTGTTAAGTTTATAAATATCCGGAAATATTTTTATCTCTCTATCTCTATATCCTATAATATTTATAGCACCTACTCCATCTAACTTTTCAAGAGCTGGTTTTACTTTTTCATCTGCAAAAAGCATTAAGTTTTTTATATTATTTTTTTTAGCTGTTAAAAAAACATTTATTACAGGAGCCGCACCTATATCAAGCTTATTTACAAGTGGTATTTTCGCATTTTTTGGAAGAGTTACAGCAGATACTTTATCCCTAACATCATTTGTTGCTTCATCTATATTTCTTTCTAAAAAAAAATTAACCATTACAACCGAAATACTATCACTACTTGTTGAGATGATACTATCAACCCCGGCTATACCCGAAACTGCCTCTTCTATCTTTTGGGTTACTTGGGATTCTATAGTATTTGCATCAACTCCGGGATATATAGTTTTAATGGTTACTATAGGAAAATCTACATTTGGATAAAGAGCTGATGGCATACCTTTAAAACTCATATATCCAAATATTACCAATGTAAAAACATACATCAAAGTTGCAATAGGTCTATTTATAGCTACTTTATACATTATTGTTTATCCTCATCGACTAAAATATATCCATCACCAAAGAGTCCTACAGTAAAATCTTTAGCAATAACTTCAGCCTTTATTTTTCTATTTTGATAGTTTGCATATGGATAAACTTTTGATATAACTCCCTCATATATTTTATTGTCCCCATCTACTTTATATCTGAACTTTTGCCCTACTTTTACCTTATTGTGATACTTTTGGTCAAATTGTAAGATAAGTTTTCTCTTATGCAGACTTTGAATCTTAAATACAGTCTTTAACATCGTCCCGCTAACCGCATCACCCACTTCTATCGCTTTATCATATATGATACCATCAAATGGAGCTTTTAAGAAAGTTTTATCATATAAAGCTTTTTGATAAGCAACAGCTGCTTTTGCACTTTCATAATCACTTAAAACTTTATCATATCTACTTGCATCGATAAGTTTTTTTATCTTTTTTTGTCTATCGAGTTCTCTTTTTGCAAATTTTAAAATAATTTTTGTTTTATCAAGCAACGCCTTTATATCACTATTATCCAAAATCGCAAGAGTATCTCCCTTTTTTACGATAGAGCCTATATCTACATTTACACTTTTAACCGTTCCACTAGCTGTAAATGCAAGATTTGCACTTTGTTGTGCTACAACATCAAAAGTTGCATATATTTTTTGTGCTTGAAGCATACTAACCAATATAAAGATAATTAAAATTATTTTTTTCATTTTATAAACTCCTTCGGATCTTTTCCTGCATAATAATAAAAAATAGCATATGCAATTTCTAACTCATTTAAACTACTTTCATATCTACTTTTAGCCTCTGTTTTTACACTTAAAGCATCAAGATATGCAACATTGTCCACTAGTCCGGCTTCATATTTAGATTTTATAGTTTTATAAGTGCTAAGTGCCGATTTTAAAGCACTTTTTGCACTTTTTATCTTTGCTTTTAAAGTTTTTATCCTCGATTTTGCTATATTAAAAAGCATCTTTTGCTCTTTTGTTTTATATATGATTTGATTTTCCAAAGCTTTTGCATTTAAAATAGCTGATTGTTTATTTTTTGAAATCATTCCATCATCAAAAAGTCTTAGATTTACACTTAGCATAATCTTATTTTGTTCATCTAAACCCTTTGGGTGAAATTTATCATATCTGTTATACTTATACTTACTATAAGTATCGGTTATATTAACCTGTGGTAGATTTGCACTTTCTATACTTTTTGCCAAATATTTTAAAGATTTTCTTTTTGCTTTTAGTGCTTTTATCTCATCAGTTAGTTCTAACTTTATATTTATATTTTTTAAAAATCTTGAATCTTCTAAACTATTTATACTTTTTCCAACTTTTAACTCCAACTGCTTCAAAAGAGTAGTTTTTTGAAGTTCTAAAGATTGGATATTATAACTATTCATATCATATGCTGATTGAAGTTTATTGACATCATCTTTTGTGGATAGATTAACATCATAAAACTTTTTAACTCTTTTTAGTTGAGCTTTTAAAGCTATCTGCTTCTCCTTTAAAGAGTTAATCATTGCTTTAAGATTTTTGATATTAAAAAAATCTTGAACGATTTGCAAAACTAAACTCTTTTTAAAGGCATCAGCTTCAAATTTAGTTGATTTTAACTCTTCAAGCTTTTGCTTTTTTATGGAAGATTTTCTACCTCCATTCATTATATCATAGGAGAGTTTCACATAACCGCTATATACATCTCCCGGTTGCATTAAAGTTTTATCATCCACACTTTGAAAAAAACCTCCAGCATCAAGGGTGGGAAACATAGCACTTCTTGATGCTTCATACTCTTTTAACTTTGCTTTAGAGCTTAACTCTTTTGATATGATGATATTGTTTTGAACATTTGCACTTTCAAGTAAATCTTTTAAACTATCACCATATATAAAAGAAAACAAAAATAAAAAAATAAAATACCCTTTATACATGCCTTTCCCTCCTATCAAAAATTTATGTATAATTACATACAAAGAGTTAAGCAAGAGAACTAATATTCCTTAGGAATTATCTTTTAAATCATTTCACGACATCCCTGCCTTTATTTTTTGCACTGACTTTTAACCTTATCTTTTTAAAATTATTTTTTAACAAATCAAGCATTAATATTCGATTTTCCAAATTTCCAATTTATTCTGTCCATACACGGTTTTGCTCAACTCTTTTTTTTAACTGTTTATCACAACAGCAAGAAAAACTTTGAAAACCGGTCGTGTTAGCTCATTTATCATCCAAGGTGTTGAGATAAATCTTACAATTTATTTACTTGCTTTTAAAAATATAAATGATAAATTTGTTTTTTTTACATATTTTTTATCAAAATTACAAAATCCTGCCTTTTTCAAGTATTTTATAATCACATCAGTAGAATAAAATGTTGCATTTTTATAAAACTTACTTTTTTTGCTTTTTTGTTGATATTCTATTCCCAGTTTAGAATTTTTATCAACATATCCGACTACAAAAAATCCATCTTGCTTTAAAATTCTATAAACTTCTTTAAAAGATTTTAAAACATCATCAACAAAGCAAACAGTTGTAATCATTGTTGCAAAATCAAATTTAGCATCTTCAAAAGGTAAGTTCTCAGCAACACCATCTAAAACTTTCAAACCTTTAGAAACTGCTATTTTAGCCATTTTAGAAGATGGTTCTACCCCTATTTCAATATCTATCGGTATGGCAAACTTTCCTGTACCTATGCCTATTTCTATTCCATTTTTAGCATTTTTGACTAATGATTTTAGAGTTTTTAATTCCTCTTCATATAGATTAGAATTTTTCTCAAACCACTTCTCATACTCTAAATAATATTTTTCAAAAGCTTCTATTTTTGCCATTAAAAAGTCAAGACCTTATCACATTCTATCACCCAAATCTATGTTACATCACTACCATCATAAGGTTGATGATTAAATACCACTAATATACTCATTTTATTTTTCTCCTTATGTGTTTATAATGGCAATCTTGAAGAATGAACGATTTTACCAAAGATAGTTTTGCAAATAGCTTAATTGGCATTGAACTTCTATACAACAAAAGAGGAAACACAGACACAATATATCTATAATCTTATAGGTTATAATGTATATAAAGATGAGAAAACTACTATTAAGACATATAGTGAGGATAAGTAGTTTCATAAAGCTTCCTACACTTTTTGTGTAGGAAGTTAAAGATCTCTTATAATATTTTGCTATCATAATAAAATGATAAAACAGATCGAGAAAAAGTTAGATTTACAAGAGTATGTAGCAGAGTTTAAAACATTTTTTGCAAGAGATAAAGAGCTTTTTATGGAGGGAGATGTAAATCTTCATAAAAGATTTATAGATGAGATAGCAAAGGTTGAGTTTACCCCTCCAAAAGAGACAAAAAATCTTGACTCAGCTTTAATGTATCTAAAAAAGCAGGGTATTTTAAAGCTTTATGAAATATTTGAGTTTGTAAAAATCATTTGGTATTTCAACTACTTAAAAAAGCAAAACTTTAGTGGAGTTGTTTCAGAGTGGCTTTTAAAGGTTCAAACTCCGCCTGAAGTTTTAGAAATAGCATCATACTTTGATGAAAAGGCAAATCTTAGAGCTTCGGTTGATGAGAGATTTGAGTCGATAGAATATACTCTTAAGAAAAATAAAGAGGATATAAAATATGCTTTAAAAAGAGTTATCTATACGAAAAAAATTCAACCCTACTTAGTAGATACTCAGATACACTATGTAGATGATAGTGAAACTATTTTGGTTCGTGGCGGTTTTAACCATATTTTAAAGGGAAGTGTTGTTGCTAGAAGTAGTGCGGGATTTTTTTATATTATCCCTGAGTCTATCGAGAAGTTGAAAAAAAAACAAAGTGAACTTTTAAGCCAAAAAGAGGAATTAGTTTATGAGTATGAGAGAAAGATAAGCCAGACACTATCTAAGTTTTGGAAATTTTTAAACTACATAAACAGGGAGTTTGATAGGTTTGATCACTATCAAGCAAGGGTAAATTTTGCAAAAGCTAAAGATTTAGAATTTATAGCTCCTACAAAATCAAAAGAGATTATCTTAAAAAACTTTGCTCATCCAGCTTTAAAAGATCCAAAACTTATGAACTTAAACTTTTCAAAAAGGCTCCTACTTGTAACAGGTGTAAATGCCGGTGGTAAAACAATGCTTTTAAAGAGCATCCTAAGTGCAGTTTTTATGGCAAAGTATCTTTTGCCTATGAAAGTTGATGCAAACAACTCCAAAATCTGCTCTTTTAAAGAGATAATCCCTATCATCGATGATCCTCAAAGTGTAAAAAATGATATATCAACATTTGCCGGACGAATGAGTGAGTTTAGCAAACTTTTTGAAAAGAGAAGTTTTATAGCCGGAGTTGATGAGATAGAACTTGGAACTGATAGCGATGAAGCCGCAAGTCTTTTTAAAGTAATACTTAAAAATATCCTAAAAAAAGGTGATGTAAAAGTGGTTGTTACTACTCACCATAAAAGACTAGCTTCTATGATGGCAACAGACGATGAGGTAGAACTTTTAGCCGCACTTTATGATGAAGAGCAAAGAAAGCCGACTTATGAGTTTTTAAAAGGAACTATTGGAAAAAGTTATGCTTTTGAAACAGCTTTGAGATATGGTATATCTCCCGTTGTAGTAAAGGAGGCAAAAGAACTTTATGGAGAGGATCAAGAGAGATTAAATGAGCTTATTCAGATAAATATCGACTTAGAGTTAAAGTTAAAGAGTGAGTTAAAGGATGTTTTAGCTAAAAAGCAAAAGTATGAAAAGTTAAAAGAGTCGTTGCAAAATCAAAAAGAAAAAGCAGATGAAGAGCTTAAAAGATTAAAAAGCAAACTTGAAAGAGAGTATCTTGAAGCGATAAAGAAGGCTAAAAAAGCCGCTAAATCTAAGGATAAAGCAGATATCCACAGACTTTTAAATAAAGCTGATAAAAAGAAAAAAGAGGCTTTAAAATTTCAAGCAAAGCCAAAAAAGTGTGAACTAAAAGTTGGAGATAGGATAAAGTATAGCTCTTGCAAAGGTGAGATACTAAAAATCCAAAGAGATATGGCATTTATCACCTGTGACGGTATAAAAATGAAAGTTCCACTAAGTGAGTTAAAAAGAAGTGGCAATCCTCCTAAGATTAAAACTAAAAAAGCAAAGATTTTGGTGCAAAGACCGAAGTTTTCAAGTGTTCAACTTGATCTTCATGGCTTAAGAGTAGATGAAGCGATAGAAAAGCTTGACAAGTTTTTATCAGATGCCTTGATAACAGGATATGATGAAGTTTTAATCTATCATGGAGTAGGAACCGGAAAACTAGCTTATGCTGTAAAAGAGTTTTTAAAAACTCATCCAAGCATAAAAGCTTTTAGCGATGCTCCGGCAAATATGGGTGGTATGGGTGCAACTTTGGTTAAGTTGTGATAGAGGTTTTAGAAGTTCCCTTTATTTAAATGGCTAAAAGAACTATGATTTAAATACAGTATCAAAATATCGTAAAAAGTTAGGAATTAAAGCAATACTCGCTGTTAAACCAATATCAACAACTATAGCTGATGAAACCCATCCTAAATATCCATACAAACTTAAAGATGTAAAAATCAACAAACCAAATAAAGTATGGTCAACTGATATTACCTATATTAAAATCAATGGTGGAATAGTTTCTCTTGTAGCAATAATTGACTGGTATTCTAAAGCAGTGTTATCTTGGAAGATATCTAATGTTATGGATACAGACTTTGTTATGGATGTATTAAATGATGCACTCAAAAAACCATCCTAAACCTGAAATATTCAATACTGATCAAGACTCATAATATACGAGCTTCATTCATACACAAACATTAAAGGATTATAGTATGGAGTTTACAATAAAAATACTATTAAAAAAGTAACTTTTCCAACTCTTTGAAAGAGTGTATAGAGTTTTGATGTTCACTAAATCCCCACTCGACCAAGATAGAATCAATACCGGCATTTTTAGCACATAGTTTATCTCTTGTGCTATCACCTACTAATAAAAACTTATCTTTACTATCTTCATAAAACTCTATGATCATCTCAATCATCTGAGGATGTGGTTTTGGATTTTGGACATCATTACCACAGATAATGATATCAAAGTAGTGTTCGATACCCAATGCAAAAAGTATAGTATATGCTGATTTTTTATAAGCATTTGTTGCGAGTGAGATTTTATGGGTTTTGTTTAACCTTTCCAAAAGCTCTTTAGCTCCCGGATATAATTTTGAGTCAGTTTTATAGTGCATTTGGTAGTATTCGTTAAAAAACTCTGTGTGAAAATCCTCAAAAAATTCACTCTCATAAAAAAACATAGAGGCATTTATGCTCTCATCATTTATAGCCCTTAATATAGTTTTATCATCCATCTTAGGAAGTCCCAAGTTTTGTCTTACATAGTTTATAGAGTTTGCTAAAAGTAAAGAGCTATCTATCAAAGTCCCATCCATATCGAAAATGATGTATTTTTTATTTTTAAAATCCATTAATAACTCTTCTTTTGCATTATCCATATCAACTCACTTAGGCATTGTAAATTTTTTTATTTCAAGCTCTCCATTTTGACTAATAAAAAGATAATAAAGAGTATCCTTTTTTACACCAAGATTTGCCAAGTATCTTAGAGCTAAGTTTGCTTGAAAAGACGCTATAAAAGCTACGATAGGTGGAGTTACACCTTTTGGAGTTTTGTGTGAAGTGTTAAAAGAGCTAAAAATACTCTTTTCAAAAAAGCAAACTTGTCCGTTAAACCTCTCTACACTTGCATATATCCAAGGAATATTTTTTTTCTTTGCAAAGTTATCAATCTTAACTCTTGTTTCTAGGTTATCCGTTGCATCAAGAATTAAGTCAAATTTCATATCACAATACTTTATAAACCTTTCAAAATCATCAGTATAACTAAAAAATTTTGCATCAAATGCCCTTTTTTGAAGAGTTTTTTTTAGAGCTTCACTTTTATACTCTCCAACATTATCTATGTTAAAGCCTAGTTGTCTATGGATATTATGAATCTCTACCCTATCAAAGTCTATTAGATGAAACTCTCCGATGCCACTACTGCCAAGAGTTAGCCCCAAACTACAACCAAGTCCTCCACAGCCAATAATAGCTATCTTTTTGTTTTTTAAATTATTTTGAGTTTTTTCTCCCCAAAACTTTATTTGACGACTGTAAAACCTTTGATTCATATAAGATTTCTCTTTTTTAAATACTCTTTAAACTTCCAACTCAAATGACTATCTCTTAACTCTTTTATATCAACCTCTGCTATAAGCATACCTTCACTTGAATCCAAAGTTTGTTCTATAAAACCATTAGGATTTATAAGGTAAGTTTCTCCGTAGAAGTTCCAAAAACTTCCCTCATCTTGATAGCTTCCTATACGATTTACCCTTAAAATATAAAGGGAGTTTACAAAGGCCCTTGTTTTTAATATCTCATTCCATCTTTGATTTGAACCGAAAGTTGATGCAGAAGGAATCAAAACTAAGTCTGTATCTTTTTTTAGTATATCAAGCCAGATATGATCAAAGTGTATCTCAAAACCGTTTATTACAGCTATATTTAGTCCATTTAAGGTAAAGTTCATAACAGATATCTCACTACTTGGCTCATTATCAAAAAAGCTCTCTTCATCCCAGTGGTTGTAGTTTATTAAAAACTCTTGATTTTTAAATGTCGTTTCAGTTGGACTAAAATGCCCTATAGCTTTGTAAATTTTATTGTTATTTATTATAACTAGTGGTGCTACTATGTGTATCTCAAATTTCCTTGCAAAATTTTCAAGTGCTTCTATCTTATGCCTAGTTTGGATAAATATCATATTTTTTTTCATAGTAACCAACTCTTTAAAAAAGTTATTTAAAACATATTCACCTAAAACCACTATTTTAACTCCATTTTGACTTGCTCTTTGCATATACTCCCTAAGTTTTCTATTGCTCAAAGGTAGAGTAGGAAGTTGAAAAGCTGCTATTTTCATAATAATTTACCCCCATTTGACTCTTCAAGTTCTACTTTTTCTAAAAACTCCTTAGCTTTTTTTAGTTTATCTTCAAAACCTATCTCTTTACTCATAGCTCTTCCTTTATATAGTGGCTAAACTTATCATACTCAACCAAAAATGCATCGTGTCCATAGTTACTATCAACTTCAATATATCTTACTTTATGAGGCTTATTTAAACCTTTTAAAATATCATAAATCTTTTTCATCTCTCTAGGTAAAAAAAGTAGATCGCTTTTAAAACTAATCAAAAATATATCGGAGTTTATACGACTCAAAGAGTCTTCTAATGAGTCATAATTTCTGCTTACATCAAAGTTATTTATTGCTTTTGTTATGTATAAAAAACTTAATGGATCAAACCAGTGGACAAAGTTTTTTCCATTATAATCAAGGTATCTTTCAACTTGATATCTTCCAAAAAGCTCATAAAGTCCATCAGTTTCTACATAGTTTCTATTAAACTTTTTGTCCATACTATCGGGACTTAGATAACTTATGTGTCCACACATTCTAGCTATGGCAAAACCGTTAAATCCCCTTTCTTTTATATCTTTAGGATCATAGTTTCCATCTTTAAAAGCAGGATCATTTATAACTGCTTCTCTTGCAACTTTGTTAAAAGCTATCACCCAAGCTCTAGTTGCATAAGTTGAAGCTAATATAATATGTTTTTTTGCAAATCTTGGATACTCTATAGCAAAGCAAAGAGCTTGCATACCGCCCATACTTCCACCGATGATAGCCTCTACTTTATGGATACCGAGTCTATCAAAAAGTATCCTTTGAGCCTTTACCATATCACTTATAGTGATAATGGGAAATCTTAATCTATAAGGTTTATCACTTGGATACTCAGCACTCATAGGACCGGTGGAACCAAAACAACTTCCTATGGTATTTACACATATTACAAAGTATTTGTTTGTATCTATGGGTTTTCCATCTCCTATCATAGGATCCCACCAACCCAATTTACTCTCTCCCTCATATTTTCCTGCGGCATGGTGGCTTCCTGTTAGGGCATGGCAGAGAACTATAACATTGTCTTTTTCTTCATTTAACTTACCATAAGTTTCATAAACTAAATCATAAGGTTCCAGTATTCTACCGCTTTCAAGATATAGAGGATTTGTAAAGTGTTCTTTATGTGTTTTTAGATTTAAACTCAAGCTAATGCTACCTTTAAATCATCTATCAAATCATCAACATCCTCAAGACCTATACTAAGTCTTATAAGTCCTGCGGGAACTCCCGCTTTTTCAAGTTCTTTGTTTGATAGTTGCTGATGGGTTGTTGATGCTGGATGAGTGATGATGGATTTGCTATCTCCTATATTAACCACAAGTGAAAATAGTTTAGTTTTGTTTAGGATAGCTAAAGCCTCCTCTTTTGTTTCCACTTCAAAACTTAAAAGTCCGGAAAATCCACCCTTTAAATATTTAGTAGCATTTTTAAAGTTTTTATTTGACTCTAGTCCTGGATAATTTACCCTCTTTACCTTTGGATGAGTTTCTAAAAATTTAGCTATTTTCAAAGCAGAGTCACTGTGTTGTTTCATTCTAAGAGGAAGATGTTCTAGTCCTTGTATAAAAAGCCAAGAGTTAAAAGGACTTGGTGCATTTCCAACATCCCTTAAAAGTGCAAGTCTTACTCTTAGAGTAAAAATGGGTAGGGTTAAGTTTGTATAAACAAGTCCGTGATAACTAGGATCCGGAGAGTTAAAATGGACATATCTTGGATTATTTTTTAAAAAATCGTTTAAACCAACTCTTTCAACTATGATTCCACCTAGTGCTAATCCCTGTCCGGTAGTATACTTGCTAGTAGAGTGACAAACTAAATCACACCCAAACTCCAAAGGCTTACAGTGAATAGGAGTTGCAACGGTATTGTCAACAAGTGTTAATACCTGATGCTTTTTTGCAATAGATACGATAGCATCAAAATCAGGCACATCGATGCTAGGGTTTGAAAGAGTCTCAAAAACTATTATCTTTGTTTTATCATCTATCAATTTTTCAAGTTCATTTGGTGAGTGAACATCAAAGTAGCGACTCTTTATCCCAAATCTTTTTAAAGTGTGTCCACTAAGAGTAACAGTTCCACCATAACTTTTGGAAGCAACTATGATGTTATCTCCGGCTTCAGTGACATTTACTATAGAGTTAAATATCGCACTCATACCGCTACTTGTAGCAACTGCCGATGCACCTTTTTCGAGCTTTGCAAATCTCTTTTCCAAAACATCTGTGGTAGGATTTGAAAGTCTTGTATAGATATTTCCCAATTCTTTTAACTCAAAAAGATTGGCAGCTTGTTGGCTACTTTCAAACTCATAAGCAGTGGTTTGATAGATAGGAACAGCCATAGTTATGTTACCATCTTTTTCATAACCGTAGTGAGTTACTATAGTTTTATCTTGCAAAAGTACTCCTTAATTAACCTGAGTATGAATATCCTGACATACTTCCCATTAATAAATTAATGGAATTCTAGCTTTATAACAGGAATTGGGTTATTACCACCTCTTACATTCCCTATACTAAAGGTTCGATGCCCAACATTCCAAAAGATTATACTAAAAATATTAGAAAGTTTCAAGGGGAGGATAAATTCCCTATCAAACTTTCTATCGCCTTATATCCCTACTCTAAAGACAAGGATTTTATAGCGAAATTTGCTAAAACTTAAGTTTTAGCTCTACTTTAGCATTTCTATTATCAACTTGACCTAAGCCATAATTTCTTATATTGATACTAGCATTTACATCTCTATCAATATCTTTTGTGTTGCAGTGAGGAGAGTCAAATCTTCTAATATTCAGTGCTTTTTTACCTGTATTTGCACCACAATAAGAGCATATTTGAGATATTTTAAGATGTATGGAAACCATTTGTCTATTTTGATAATAGTTTTACCTCTCCAATTAGCTTTATACTACAATATTGATTAACTTTATAGAAAGTTAAAATATTTTTATAAAAAAGGCAAGAGATGAAGAAAAATAATAGAAAATTGTATAGTTATCAAACTACCAATAGGATGAAAGCTATTTAGTTATTAAATACAAAGGTGTGCCAAAATTTATCTATTTTTTTGTAAAATCAACAAAAAACTAAGGGCTTTTAATGCAAACTGAAAAACTTGAAAATATTGAGGAAATTTTAGCTTCACACAAACTAAGCTTAGCTGATTATGAACATATGAAACAGATTTTAAAAAGAGAGCCAAATCTTTTAGAAATAGGTGTCTTTTCTGCGATGTGGAGTGAACACTGCTCATATAAATCTTCTAAAAAATATTTAAATGGTTTTCCAACAGAGGCTCCTTGGGTTATACAAGGACCCGGAGAAAATGCAGGTGTCATAGATATAGGCAATGGTATGGCAGTGGTATTTAAGATGGAAAGCCACAACCATCCAAGTTTTATAGAGCCATTTCAAGGAGCAGCAACAGGAGTTGGGGGAATACTAAGAGATGTTTTTACTATGGGTGCTAGACCTATTGCAAACTTGAATGCTTTGAGATTTGGAAATATAAAAAGAGATGACAAGATAGGAAAGTATCAAAGATATCTTGTTAGAGGAGTTGTGGAGGGTATAGGAAGTTATGGAAACTGTATGGGAGTTCCCACAGTGGGTGGAGAGACCTTTTTTGATGATGCATATAACGGAAACATACTTGTAAATGCCTTTACTTTAGGTATATGTAAATCTGATGAGATATTTTATGGAAAAGCAGAAGGTGTAGGAAATCCTGTTATCTATGTAGGAAGTAAAACAGGAAGGGACGGACTAGGTGGAGCTGTTATGAGTAGTGATAGCTTTACAGAAGAAAGTAAATCTCTAAGACCAACTGTTCAAGTTGGAGATCCTTTTACTGAAAAACTACTACTTGAAGCTTGTTTAGAGCTTTTCAAAACTGATTATGTTGTTGGTATCCAAGATATGGGTGCGGCAGGACTTACTTCAAGTTCATTTGAAATGGCAGGAAGAAGTGGAAGTGGTATGAAGATGGATTTGGGGCTTGTTCCTGCAAGAGAAGAGGGTATGACTCCTTATGAGTTTATGTTAAGCGAATCTCAAGAGAGGATGCTTATTTGTGCTAAAAAGGGAACAGAAGATAAAGTAATAGAGATATTTAAAAAGTGGGATCTTGATGCAGTTGTTATAGGAGAGGTTACAGATACTGGAGTTATGGAACTTTTGTGGTATGGAAAAAAGGTTGGAGAGATACCAGTAGATCCGGTAAGTGAAGAGGCACCTGTGCTTGATAGACCTATCTTAGAGCCAAAATACTTAAAAGAAATAGGTAAAAAAGATATAAATAGTTTTGAAAGAAAAGACAATAATGAAGCATTTGATAAGCTTTTTAGCTCTTTAGAAGTTGTTGATAAAGCTTGGATATATGAGCAGTATGACTCTATGGTGCAAACAAATACCATAAAACATCCCGGAAGTTTAGATGCTAGTGTTGTAAGGATAAAGGAAAACCAAAAAGCTATAGCTATGAGTAGTGCTTGTAATCCAAGATATTGTTATATCGATCCAAAGGGCGGAGCGGCAGCTGCGGTTATGGAGAGTGGAAGAAATGTTGCTATGAGTGGGGCTAAACCTCTTAGTGTCACTGATTGTCTAAACTATGGAAATCCTGAAAATCCAGAAGTTATGTGGCAGTTTGCAAAGGGTTGTGAAGGTATAAAAGAGGCTTGTTCGGAGCTTTCAACTCCTGTAGTTAGCGGTAATGTTTCACTTTACAATGAAACTGAAGGAGTTAGTGTTTTGCCAACTCCAACCATTGCTATGGTTGGGGTAAATGATGATGAGAAAAAAGTTCTTCCAAGTGTTTTCCAAAAAGAGGAAAGTTATATCTATCTCTTAGGAGAAACAAAAAGTGAGTTTGGTGGAAGTTTATACTTTAAAGAGCTTTTTGACAAGATAGTTGGTAAATTACCAAAGATAGACTATAAAAAAGAGTTACTTTTATGGGATGTTATCATAGATGCAAACAAAGACGGACTGCTTTTAAGTGCTAAAGATGTAAATATTGGTGGTATAGCTATTGCACTTGCCAAGATGTCTGTTAAGAGTGGGTTGGCAGTTAAAGCTGGAATAAAAGTAGATGATGAGAGAGATATCTTTAGTGAGAGTTTTAGTAGAGCTATCGTAGAGATAGAACCAGAAAATGAAGAGAAGTTTTTAGAGCTTTGTGAGATAAAAGGCATAAAAGTAGATAGGATAGGTATAACAAAAGCAGACAATGAGTTTGTAGTAAATGATATAAAAAAAGATTTATCAGTTTTAAAAGATATCTATTTTAACACTTTTAAAAAAGTTATTGAACAAGATCTATAATAGTGTTTGATATAAAAACCCTTTTGAGTGAGCTAAAGCTTTATAAAAGAGAACTTTTTTTTGCTAACTTCATAGCGATACTTGCTGTGCTTGTTAATACTCCGACTCCTCTTTTGATACCACTTTTGGTTGATGAAGTTGTTTTAAAAAAGGGCGGATGGTTAGTTTCTACTATCGATAAAATTTTTATCGGAAATCATAAAGCTTGGTTTTATATTGTAGTTGTTTTAGCTCTAACTATCACTTTAAGAGCTATCTTTTTTACTCTTAGCATCTGGCAAAACTATATATTTACCAAAATATCTCAAGATATAGTCTATAAAATACGACTTAAACTTTTGGCTCATCTTGAAAGAGTTGATTTACAAGAGTATGAAAAGTTTACAAGTGCTAAAGTCTCCTCTTTAATGGTTGTTGATCTTGCAACCATAGATATCTTTTTATCTAGTTCCATAAGTAAGCTTATCATATCTGTTTTAACATTTATCGGTGTGGCTGTTGTTTTGATGCTTATAGATTGGAGGTTAGCTCTTTTTATACTCTCTTTAAACCCTTTAATAATCTTTTTTTCAACAAAATTGGCAAGAAAAGTTGGGAAGATAAAGAGGAGGGAAAATTCACTCATACAAAGCTTTAGCGAAGCCATAAATGAAACTTTAGACTTTTATGAGCAAGTAAGAGTTTCTAACAAAGGTAAACACTTTTTTGATAGACTCAAATTTAAAGCTAAAGAGTTAAAAGATGTAGCTGTTGATTTTAGATATAAAAGTGATGCTAGTGCTAAATTTTCTTTTTTACTCTTTTTGGGAGGTTTTGAGCTTTTTCGTGCTGTTGGTATTTTGATGGTGCTTTATAGCGGACTTACTATCGGTTTAATGTTAGCAGTCTTTGGTTATCTTTGGGTTATTATGACTCCTATACAAGAGATCATAAATATTCAATATGCCTATCACAATGCAAAAGAGGCTACCAAGAGAATAAATGAACTTTTTAAATTAGAAAAAGAGCCAAAAAATAAAAATAGAAAAAATCCTTTTAAAAATTCAAAAACAAATTCGATAACAGTTAAAAATCTAAAGTTTAGTTATGATGGTAAAGAAGATGTTTTAAAAGATATATCTTTAGAGTTTAAAAAGGGTGAGCAAACGGCTATAATTGGGGGAAGTGGAAGTGGCAAAAGCACTCTAGCAAAGATACTAGTTGGTTTTTATAGCTCATATCAAGGAAATATAAGGATAGACGGTATATCTTATAGGGACATAGGACTTAAAAATATAAGAGAAAATATCTTCTTAGTTTTACAAAATCCAACTCTTTTTAACAACACTCTAAGATATAACCTTACCTTTGGAGATGATATAAGTGAAGAGAAAATCAAAAAGGCCATAGAGATAGCCGAGCTTAATGATGTAGTTAAAAGACTTGAAAAAGGACTTGATACAAAGATAGGTAAGGGTGGAATAAATCTTAGTGGAGGAGAGAGACAAAGAGTTAGTATAGCAAGAATGATAGTTAAAGATCCAAATATCATTATACTTGATGAATCAACCTCCGCACTAGATAGCCTAACGGAGGATAAACTTTTTACTAAGTTAAAAGAGTATTTAAAAAACAAAACAACTATCATCATAGCTCATAGACTATCTATTATAAAAGATGCTAGTAGAGTTTATGAATTGAAAGAGGGCTATCTTAAAAATATTAAGGAGGCCCTGTGAACTACCCCAACTACCCCTCACCTAAGATAATGGGTGCAAAAGTGAAAGGATTGAAAAGATGTGTAGAAAGGTATGACTAAAGCTATATTATGGAGTGTAACTCATCTATGATGTCTTTAAGCTCTCTTTTTTCTACATTTAAGATAATATCTGCAATCTCTTTATACAAAGGCAACCTTTCATTGTAGAGTTTTTTTGCACTATTTATATCCTGAAAAAGTGGTCTTTTTGCCAATTTTTTAGATGCATTTGGATGGGCTATTATTCTTTTATAAATATTATCAAATGAACTATCAAGCAAGACAATTTTTCCTATATTTTTTATATTTTCCTGTTTAAAAAATCCTCCACCGGTTGAGATGATGCTATCTCTAACACTTTTTTCAAGCCATAAAGCACACTTTTTTTCTAAAGCTCTAAAGTAACTCTCTCCATTTTCAGCAAAGATAGTTTTTATTTTTCTATTTTCAAGACTCTCTA
The DNA here is from genome assembly GCA_964622255.1 of uncultured Campylobacterales bacterium. Taxonomy (GTDB): domain Bacteria; phylum Campylobacterota; class Campylobacteria; order Campylobacterales; family QNZT01; genus SZUA-1377. Next base: position 10,311 of record CAZUPK010000067.1, on the reverse strand, counting down.
TAAGATCATCGGTATCTATAGCAAATCTATCATACTTTTTAGCATAAGCTCTTGCAACTGTTCCCTTACCAACTCCCATAAATCCTATAAGTATAACATTATTCATTACTCAAAATCCTCATTAGTTTTTTTCTTTTTAGGTTCTAAAATAAGTGGACTTCCCTCAAAGTCATAATACTTTCTTAGTTGATTTGTTAAATACCTCTTATAACTAAAGTGAAGTGCTTTAGGTCTATTCATAATAAGTGCAAACTTTGGTGGTTTTATATCAAACTGTGTTGCAAAATAAATCTTTACAACTTTCCCCATATCACTTGGAAGATGATGCCTTTGATTTGCATATTTTATAAGTTCGTTTAGTTTTGAAGTAGGAATTCTTCTTGTATAGTTTGCATAGACTCTATCTATCACTTCATATAGTTTATGAACTCTTTTTCTAGTTAAAGCTGATAGTGTTATGATAGGAGCAAAGGATAGAAACTTAAACCTATCTCTAACTTTTTTTACACTCTCTTCATAACCATAAAGTGCTTTATCCCATTTGTTTAAAACTATGATAACCCCTAGTTTAAACTTCTCTGCCAAATTTGCTATTTTTTCATCAAGCTCTTTAAACTCTTCACTTGCATCTAAAATTAAGAGTGCTATGTTGGCATTTTCAAGCTGTTTTTGAGTTCTATGAAGTGCAAACTTCTCTATCCCCTCTATCTTTCCTCTCCTTCTTATACCGGCAGTATCAACAAATGTATATATCTTATCATCTTTAACTATTGCCTCATCTATCGGATCTATTGTTGTTCCAGCTATCGAGCTTACTACACTTCTATCCTCCTCCAAAAGAGCATTTAAAAGTGAGCTTTTACCAACATTTACCCTACCGATGATAGCTACCTTTATATGGTTGTTACTCTCCTCATCCTCTAACTTCTCATCCAATGTTTTCTCTTTCACAGAAGTAAAACTTCCGTGAAAATTTCTCTTTTCAAAACTTTGTCTATCATCGAGAGTTTCTTCTAATGATAAAAACTTTTCAAAAGGAAGTTCATTATCTTCTACTAATGCTAAAGTTGGTTCATCTTTTAAATTACTATCAAGCCAGTTTATAAGTTTTGTTATATTTTTATTGTGTGAAACTGAGATAAAGAAAAGATTTTTTGCACCAAATGAGCTAAATTCCCAGCCTATTTCTTTTTCTTGGCTTTCATTATCTATCTTATTGACTACTAAGGCTATCCTTTTTGCACTCTTTTGAAGCTCATAAAATATCCTCTTATCTTCATCATCAGGAAGCATCTTACCATCTACCATATAGAGTATGATATCTGCCTCTTTCGCAGCTTGTAAAGATTTTTTTTGAACCTCTTTAAACATCTCATCTCTATCGTCAAGTCCACCAGTATCAACTAAGTTTGCTTTTTTATTATTTATATAGACTTTGGCTTTTTTAATATCTCTTGTTGTTCCACTAACATTTGAAGTTATGGCATCTCTTTTTTTTAAGATACGATTAAAAAGTGAACTTTTTCCGACATTTGGTTTTCCGACCAATGCTATTGTTTCCATTTTGTTCCTTTAGGATATAGTAGCTATAATATATCCAAAATAGATAAAGGAAACCTCTAAGAACCTAGATAGTTCATAGCTTTGACAGTTTGTTCATAGTCGAGGCACAACAACAGGGGCTATGGTGTAGTATAGTCAAAGAGTTGTTTCCCTAAAGGTCAGATTATGATACTTATAGCAGGTCCTTGTGTAATAGAGAGTGAAAAGATAGTTTTTGAGATAGCAAAGAGATTGAGAAAATATCATAATAATAAAAATGTAGAGTTTTATTTTAAAGCAAGTTTTGACAAGGCAAATAGAACAAGCTTAGAAAGTTTTAGAGGTTTAGGCTTTAAAAAGGGTTTGGAAATACTTCAAAATGTAAAAGATGAGTTTGGATACAAAATCTTAACAGATGTTCACGAAACTCATCAAGTAAAAGATGTTGCAAAAGTTGCTGATATTTTACAAATACCTGCATTTTTATGTCGTCAAACAGATCTTTTGGTTGAGTGTGCAAAAAGTGATACCATAGTAAACATAAAAAAAGGGCAGTTTTTAAATCCTGCTGATATGAAATACTCAGTTTTAAAGGTTATTAAAACAAGAGGTTATAAAACTCCAAACTATGAAACTTCGAAAAAAGCAAAAGTATGGCTAACAGAAAGAGGAACAACTTTTGGTTATGGAAACTTGGTAGTTGATATGAGAAGTTTGGTAATTATGAGAGAGTTTGCTCCGGTTATCTTTGATGCTACACACTCGGTTCAGATGCCAGGAGCAGGTAATGGGAAAAGTAGTGGTAAAAGAGAGTTTGTAGCACCTTTATCTCGTGCGGCAGCCGCGGTTGGGGTTGATGGATTTTTCTTTGAAACTCATATAGATCCATCCATAGCAAAAAGTGATGGGGCAAATATGCTAAATTTGGATGATTTTGATAAAGTGATTGAGGACATAAATAAACTAGCCAAATTTCACGAAAATTTAAACTATAATCTCCCCAACAAAAAATACCAAACTAAATAATTTTTATATTCCTAAATGATACAGTAAAATAAAAAAATAGCATTTAAAAATGATAATAATCAAGTAATCATTGATACTCCTAACCAAGTATAGAGTATTGACATCACTTATATAAAATTAGAAAAAGGCTTTGCATATTTAACAGCTATTATTGAGTAGAACACTAAAAAGATACTCTCTTGGAAACTCTCCAACACAGATGGATATAGCACTAACAACAAGTGTTTTACAAGATGCACTATCTAAATATCCTAAGCCTGAAATATTTAATAGTAATCAAGGTTCACAATATACAGCAAAGAGATTTTAATTTGGTCTTGATAAAAGGGGGGAGATAATAATCTTTATTTTTTAGTCATCTCTTCTTCTTAAGATTACTCCACACTCTAAGTGGTTTGTATATGCAAACTGATCAAAACAGGCAAACTTTTTTATCTCATAACTATCTAATCTATCCAAATCCCTTTTTAAAGTGTCAGGATTACAAGAAATATATATGATATTTTTAAACTGTTTTAAAAACTCTATCGTTTTTTCATCAACTCCGGCTCGTGGCGGATCTATGAAGATATGAGAGAAATTATACTCTTTAAGATTAATATCTTTTAAACGATTAAACTCTCTTTTTTCTTCTAAAGCCTCTACTAACTCTTGGCTTGAGAGTCTAACAAAGGAGATGTTTTCTATGTTGTTTAACTCTACATTTTCTAGTGCAGATCTTATGGAAGCTTTTGAAACCTCTGTTGCCAAAATTTTGTTAAACTTTGTTGAAAGGGGTAGAGTAAAGTTACCAAGCCCACAGTATAGCTCTAGCAAATCTTTTCTATCTGATAGGAGATTTTTCAAAACCCAGCTTATCATCTTTTCATTTACTTTTGGATTTGGTTGAGTAAAGCCACTATCGAATATCTTATAAATATAACTCTTTCCCAAGATGTTTAACTTTTCAAAGATATAGTCTTTATCGATAACTATCTTTACACCTCTACTTCTTCCTATGATATTTGCATCTATATTTATCTTTTCTGCCTCCTCTTTCCAAGTTTCATCTATCCTTTTATGATATATCAAAGTTATTATGGTTTCATCGGTAGTAGTTGTTAAAAATTCTACTGCAAAGAGTTTCTTTTTTAAGAGTTTGCTTTTTGATACCTCTTTTAAAAGTTTTTCCATCAATACAGTGAGACTTTTAGAGACTATATTGCATTCATCTATCTTTACTATTTTTTTATCAAATCCACTCATCGCATAATTTAAACCGTTATCATCATAATAGACTCTAAATTCTGCACGATATCTAAAGTTTTTTTCTTCTGAAGTTATGACATCTAGTGAGTTTATATTAAACTGTTTTTTTATCTTATCTACTTTTAACTCTAACTGCTCTTTGTAACTATACTCCCAAAGTGTGCAACTACCGCACTTACCAAAACTGCTACAGGTCATTTAAAACTCGTTATAAGATTTCCAACAATAGGCTTCCACCCATATATAAGCACAAAGATAAAAAGTTTAAAAGGCATAGATATCACGGTAGGAGAATGCACCATCATATCCATACTCAAAAGTATGGGAAATGGAGCTAAAACAAGTAGAGTTAAAACTATGATGATATTCAGTAAGCTTACAAGTTGCTTCGATAAAAATAGAATGGATAGTGAAAGATTTATTGTCGAAATTTGCACGGTATCTGCACTAAAAATAGTAATAATACTAGGCAAAATAAAAATAATAGCTTTTATCTTTAACTCCTTATATTAATCAAAACTTTAGTTTATCAAATAGTTTCTTTTTTTTCACAAACTTTACACAAAATGGTTATATAATTTGACTATGACAAAAAAATAAGGAGAAAATTATGAAAATAATAAAAAATATTTTACTTATTTTGGTTTTGGTATTGTCTGTTTCCTATGCGAAGAGTTACACAAAGACAAAATATATCAGGGTAACAAAAAGTTATAAAACTACTGTTTGGAAAACAAAAGAGGTTCCTTATCAAAAGTGTTACTATGAAAATGTTCCTGTTCAATATACAGCTTATGAGGATGTATATGAAAAAAATCCAGCAGCTCCTATATTAGGTGGAGTTGTAGGCGGAGTTATAGGACATCAGTTTGGTGGTGGTAGAGGTAAAGATTTAGCAACTGTCGTAGGAGCCTTAGCAGGTGGAACTATAGCAAATAAAAAGTATGGAACAAGACACTACAAAAGACCAGTTACAAAAACAAGGTACGAGCAAAGAAGAGTTTGTAACACTTACTACAAAACAAAAAGATATAGAGTTACTAGGTGGAAAAATATAGCTTATTATAAGGGTGAAAAAATAGTAAAAATAACTAAACATAGACTAAGAAGAATCCCTATCAAAGTAAGAGTTAGTTACTAAAACTAGGCGACTGCTTTTTTAAGTGGTTGCCATTGTTTTTTTTACCAACTTTTAGCTAAAATCCCAAAAAAACTTTTTATGGAATAGAAAATGAGCAAAAATTCAAAAACTTACGATCCGCAAGATATAGAAGATAGATACTATAAGATTTGGGAAGAAAGAGGTTACTTTGAGATAGATGGTAACAAAGAGATACAAGAGGATGGGAAGAACTTCTGTATTATGATGCCACCACCAAATGTAACCGGGGTTTTACATATAGGTCATGCACTCACATTTACACTTCAAGATATTATGACTAGATATAAGAGGATGGATGGATATAGAACTCTTTGGCAACCCGGACTAGATCATGCAGGTATAGCTACTCAAAATGTCGTAGAAAAACAACTTTTAGCAGAGGGCAAAACAAAAGAGGAGCTTGGAAGAGAGGAGTTTTTAAAAAGAGTTTGGAAGTGGAAAGAGTATAGCGGTGGAGCCATCGTCCATCAAATGAGAAAGCTTGGTATTAGCCCTGCTTGGAGTAGGCAGAGATTTACTATGGATGAGGGGTTAAAGAGTGCTGTTAAAAAGATATTTGTAAAGCTTTATGAAGAGGGGCTTATATATCGTGGAAACTATATGGTAAACTGGTGTACTCACGACGGAGCTTTGAGTGATATTGAGGTTGAACACTATGAGGTAGATGGAAAGCTCTATCATATAAGATATCCTTTTAGTGATGAAAGTGGAGGGGTTGTAGTAGCAACTACTAGGCCTGAAACTTACTTTGGAGATACTGCAATTATGGTAAATCCAAACGATGATAGATATAAAAGTATTATAGGTAAAAGGGTAAAACTCCCGCTTATAAATAGAGAGATAGAAATCATAGCAGATGAGTATGTTGATATGGAGTTTGGAACCGGAATTGTTAAAGTAACCCCTTCTCACGATCCAAATGACTATGAAGTTGGAAAGAGACATAACTTAGAGTTTATAACCTGTTTTGACGAAAAAGGTATCTTAAATGATGAATGTGGAGAGTTTAAAGGGTTAGAAAGACTAAAAGCAAGAGATGTGATAGTAAAAAGGCTTGAAGAAGAGGGCTTTATCATAAAAATAGAAAATCATAAGCATCAAGTAGGACACTGTTATAGATGTAAAAATATAGTAGAGCCATATATCTCAAAACAATGGTTTGTAAAAAGTAGCATCGCAGACGAAGCTATAAAAAGAGTAAATGATGGGGAAAGCAAGTTTTTTCCGCCTCACTGGATAAATTCTTTCAATGCTTGGATGAGTGAGCTTAAAGATTGGTGTGTCTCAAGACAACTTTGGTGGGGACATAGAATACCTGTTTTTTACTGTGATGAATGTGGAGCGGAATTTGCTAGTGAAGAGGATACTCCTGCATCTTGTCCAAAGTGTGGAGGTAAAAAAATAACTCAAGATCCGGATGTTCTTGATACTTGGTTTAGTAGTGGGCTTTGGCCTATCTCGACTCTTGGTTGGGGAAATGGAGAGTTTGGAAAGGGTGAGCTTTGGCAAGAGGATGATCTTGAAAACTTTTATCCAAACTCTATGCTTATAACCGGTTTTGATATCCTCTTTTTCTGGGTAGCTAGGATGATGTTTATGGGGGTTCACGAAAAACATAAAGTTCCTTTTAAAGATATATATCTACATGCATTGGTTCGTGACGAACATGGACAAAAGATGAGTAAATCAGGAGGTAATGTCATAGATCCGCTTGATATGGTAGGAAAGTTTAATGCCGATACTTTAAGATTTACTTTGGCATCACTTGCGGTTCAAGGAAGGGATATAAGACTAAGTGTTAATAAACTAGGACAGTATAGAAACTTTACAAATAAAATATACAATGCATCAAGATATCTTTTGATGAAGCAAGATAGTTTTAAAAATCTTGAAGATATAGAGGTAAAAACCGAGCTTGGAAAGTATATACTTGGTAGATTTTATAGTGTTGTAAAAGAGGTTAGAGATAGTATAGATGCTTATAGATTTAACGATAGTGCGGTGGCTCTTTATAGATACTTTTGGAATGACTTTTGCGACTGGGGTATAGAGCTAAGTAAAGCCGATAGTAATGCTGTAGGTGAGCTTGGAGCTGTCTTTAAAGAGTCTTTAAAACTTCTTCATCCATTTATGCCGTTTATCTCTGAGTATCTATATCACGATTTAAGCGGAACATCTTTAGAAGAGGGTGCCAAGTCTATTATGGTTAGTAGATTTCCTAAAGTTGGAAAGATAGATGAAAAGACTCAAGAGGTATTTAAGCTTGTTATAGAAGCGATAGTGAGTATAAGAAGGGCAAAAGCAACTATAGAGTTTGGAAATCAAGAGATACCAAAAGTTTATATAAAACTAAACTATGACATAGATATATCTTATGCTAACAGATATATAAATAGACTTGCAAGAGTTGGTGAGATAGAGTTTGTGAGTGAAAAACAGGCTGATTGCATCAGTGATATAAGTGACAATCTTGAAGTATTTTTACCGCTTGAGGGTATAGACCTAACTCCTATCATAAGCAGACTAACAAAGCAAAAAGCAAAACTTGAAAAAGAGTTTGCAAAACTAAACGGTATGCTTTCAAATGAAAGATTTGTAGCAAATGCACCAAAAGAGGTAGTTGAGGAAAATAAAATAGCACTTGAGGGTGTAAAAGAAAAATTGGAAAAGGTTAATAGTGAGCTTAAGAGTTTGAGTTAAAACTCTCTCCCAACTTCATAAACTTCATCACAACACCATTTTGCTAACTCTTCATCGTGAGTGATGAGGAGTATGCCAACTCTGTCTAAAAAGTTTACTAAAAGTTTCATAACACTTAGAGCTGTTATATTGTCAAGTGCGGATGTTGGTTCATCTGCTAAGATTAGTTTTGGTTTTTGTAAAATAGCTCTTAGTATGGAGCATCTTTGAAGTTGTCCTCCACTAAGTTTATGGGGTTTTTTATAGAGGAGTTCTTTTTGGATATGTAGCTTTTTTAAAAGCTCTTCTAGGCCATCGAGAGTTGCTACCTCTTCTATCTGATTTATGATAGAGTAAGTGGGATGAAAAGAGGAGTATGGATCTTGGAAAATTTGAGCTATTTTTTGAGTCTTTATCTCTCCATTTAAAGGATTTAACTCGTCTGTTATCAATTCAAACAGTGTGCTTTTACCACTTCCACTCTCTCCAACTATCCCCTTAATCTCACCCTTTTTTAAAGTGAGGTTAAAGTTTTTGTAAAGTAGTCTATCTTTAGTATAACCAAATGTAAGATTTTTTATTTCTAAGATATTAATTTCTTGTGTTTCCGTTGCCATATATCTTATATTTGTATGTTGTTAAGTCATTTATACCCATAGGACCTCTTGAGTGAAGTTTGTTTGTGCTTATACCAACTTCTGCACCAAAACCAAACTCTCCACCATCTGTAAATTGAGTTGAAGCATTTATATAGACACAAGCTGCATCAACCTGGTTTAAAAATTTTTCTCCTACTGTATAGTTGTTTGTTATGATAGCCTCTGAGTGACCCGAGCCATATTTTGCTATATGAGATATCGCTTCATCCTCATTTTCTACTATCTTTATACTTAGGATATTTGCTAAGTATTCTGTGTTAAAGTCTTCTTTTGTTGCATTTTTTGTTTCTATGATACTCCTTGTTATTTCACATCCTCTAAGTTCTGTTTCATAACTTTCAAACTCTTTTTTTAGTAGAGGTAAAATTTTTGGTGCTATCTCTTTATCTATAAGCATTGTTTCCATAGCATTGCAGATACCAACTCTTCTACACTTTGCATTTATAGAAACTTTTACAGCCATATCTATATCGGCATCTTTGTGTATATATGTGTGGCAGAGTCCTTTATCGTGTTTTACTACTGGGATTAAAGAATTTGCATTTACATACTTTATAAGTGCTTCTCCACCTCTTGGTATGATAAGATCTACATACTTATCCATCTTTAACATCTCATCAACTCCCTTTCTACTAGAATCTGGAAGAAGAGATATAAGCTCTTTTGGCAGAGAGTTTTTTTCTAAAACCGATTGTAAAGTCTCAGCTATGATTTTGTTTGAGTAGTATGCCTCTTTTCCACCTTTTAGTATGGCTACATTGCCACTTTTAAAGCAAAGAGCGGCAGTATCGCTTGTAACATTTGGTCTTGATTCATATATGATACCGATAACTCCGATAGGAACGGATACCTTGTGGATGGTGATACCACTTTCAACCGTCCAACCATCAAGCACTCTTCCAACTGGTTCGGTTAGTAAAGATATCTCATCTATAGATTTTGCCATAGCTTCAACTCTTTTATCATCAAGTAAAAGTCTATCAACCATAGCAGAACTCAGGTTATTTTCTTTTGCATACTCTAAATCTTTTTTATTTTCTTCTTGGATAGTTTTTGAGTTTTCTCTAAGAGCTTTTGCAAACTCTTTTAAAACTTTTAACTTCATAGCCGATGGCATATTTGCTGTGATAGAAGCAGACTCTTTTGCCTTTTGAAAAAACTCTTTCATCAAAGCTCCTTTAGTATTGAATCCTCCAAAAATATTCACAACTCACCAGAGAGTTCAATCGTTTTTTTACATTTTACCGAAGTATTATTAAAAGCAGGAGATTATATGTTATTAAGAGACTCTTCTCTTAGTTTGTTAAAGATAGCTTTTGCATGTTTTAACTCTTCAGTTCCTTTTACCATATAAAGATCGTTTGCTTTTTGGGTAAGTTCATCTATCTTTTTTTTAAATTTTTCCCTTTGTGAATTGTTAAGCTTTCTTTGTATATGTAACTCTTTACTTAAAGTTGTAAAATCATTTTGTATTTCTAAAAGTAGAGTTTCTAACTCTTTTATCTCTTTGTTTTTTGTTTTTAAAGTAGTCTCCAATTTTTTAATATTAGACTCTAAAGAGTGATATTTTTCTACTTTATCATTTAGTTCTTTTTTTAATTGCCTTGTTTTTGTTATTTCTGATTGTAAATCTTTTTGAATAAGCATTAAATCGGTATCTTTTATATTAATCAAATCTTTAAGAGATTTTATAGTTGTTTCATATTTCTCCGACAGACCCAATTTCGCATATGCAAAACCTATAAAAAATCCAAGTCCGATAGCTCCTACTAAATCAAGTGTTAAATTTAAACTATTCATATTAAAACTTCCTTTATTTTTATTTTTTTATTTTTGCCTTTTATTATCTCTATATTTTTTATCCAAGGATAATTTTCTTTTATAAAATTTTTTAAAGTATCTATTTTATTTTTATTTAAATCATTTAAATAAAATTTAACAGAAATATTTCCTAAAACTTTTAGTTTTATAAAGATTTGATCCAAAATTTTCTTG
>CAZUPK010000066.1:0-40421 GCA_964622255.1 uncultured Campylobacterales bacterium | reverse complement strand
CTCATCCTATCGGATAAAAAGATACAACTAAAAACATTATTTTGTTTGATTCAGACTGCACGAATCGCTTGTTCAGTTTTCAGAGATTAACATTTTTAACTTTTAAAAAACTCGTTGAAACAAACTAAAATTTCATTTGTTTAACCACTCCTTTGTTTGGAGGCTGTGATTATACACAGGTGATGCTTAAATTTTGCTTAAAGCTAGATATGATTTTACTAAATTTTTCAGCCAAATTTCGTGAAATTTTAAACTAAGCTTAAACATACTCTTACTCTTGTTCAGTTTTTGAAACCAGCATACCTTTTAACAACCTATCTACTCTTTTTAAAAGTTCATCTTTACCGATGATAGCCATAGTATCATAAACTGACGGACTTACACTACCTCCTGTAACCGCTATCCTTATAGGTTGGGCAAGTTTCCCAAGTTTTAGTTCATTTTCTTCCAAAAACTCTCTTGTTGCATTTTCAAAATCTTCACTACTATCTAACTCTTTTTGACTCATAAACCCTACAAATTTTTCTAAAATCTCTCTCCACTCACCTTTCAAAAACTTTTTAACAGCTTTTGCATCATATGATTTTGGTTCATTTATGATATTTTCCATCTGCTCTTTCAACTGAGCAACTGTTTTTGCTCTTTCCCTGTGAGCATCAACTAGAAGCTTTTTTTGAGGATGGTTTGATATATCAAGTCCAAGATCTTTTAAATCACTCTCTATTCTATTATGAGGCAAGGTTTTCATATAGCAAGAGTTAAGCCAAAGTAGTTTTTCGGCATTGTAAGCTGAGGCTGATTTGTTTATATCTTTAGGATCAAAAAGTTCTAACATCTCTTCCATAGAAAATATCTCTTGATCCTTATAACTCCAACCAAGTCTTACTAAAAAGTTTATAAGTGCTTCAGGAAAATATCCCATAGCTTTATACTCCATAACATCCATAGCACCATCTCTTTTACTAAGCTTTTTCCCTTGTGGATTTAGTATCATAGGAACATGGTAAAACTTCGGCACTTTAAAACCTAGAGCTTCATAAACTATGATCTGCTTTGGAGTATTTCCAAGATGGTCATCACCTCTTATAACATCAGTTAGACCCATCAAAGCATCATCTATTGCAACAACAAAGTTATAAGTTGGACTTCCATCAGCTCTTGCTATGATAAAATCATCCATCATATCATCTGTGTTAAAACTAACTTTTCCTTTGATACCATCTTCAAACTCTATCACCTTGCTTTGCGGGGTTTTTATCCTAACTACCGGATCTACTCCTTTGGGTGCAATCCCCTTAAAGTCTCTATATCTACCATCATATCTTGGTCTTTGTTTTTTTGCTATTTGAGACTCTCTTAACTCATCAAGTTCCTTTTTTGTCATATAGCAATAGTAAGCTTTTCCCTCATCGAGTAATTGTTTGATATATCTTTTATATAAGTCAAATCTTTTTGACTGATAAACAACCTCTCCATCATAGTTCAATCCACTCCACTCAAAAGCCTTTTTTATAGCTTCCATAGCATCCTCAGAGTTTCTCTTTTGGTCAGTATCTTCTATACGAAGAAAAAACTTTCCATTATTTTTTCTTGCCCAAAGATAACTATAAAGTGCAGTTCTTAGCCCTCCTATATGTAGATAACCTGTAGGACTTGGTGCAAATCTTGTAACAACCATTGTTTAATTTCCTTTACCTTTTTTGGGTATAATTACATAAAAACATTAAAAAGGTGTTAAATATGATAAAAAAGTTGATTTTATTTGTTTTATTTGCTACTTTAAGTTTCGCTAAAGTGATAGGTGGAGTTGCTGTTTTGGTGGATGGTATGCCTATAACGACTTTTGAGATAAAAGATTTTGCACAAAAAAATAATCTCTCAATAAATGATGCTACAAATGCACTAATCCAACAAAAATTAGCTGAAAAAGAGATAGCAAGATTAGGTATAACAGCTTCTCCAAGTGAGATAGAAAATGCAATAGCTAAACTAGCTAAAAGAAACGGACTTGATATTGAATCATTTAAAAGAAAACTAAGGGCTAAAGGTAAAACTATTTACGAATTAAAACAGGATATAGCAAAGGATATAGCAAAAGAAAAACTTTATCAAAAAATACTTACCGGAAGCATCAAAAGACCTACTGATGAAGACTTAAGAAGACTCTATGAACAGCATAAAAGTGATTTAAATTTTCCAGCCAAAGTTGATGTGATACAATATGTATCAAGTGACAAAGATAGGTTGAAAACTAAACTAAAAACTCCTGCTTTTCCTATAGAAGGGGTTGCCGAAGGTAAAACTTCTCTTCCTCTAAATGCCTTGCCACCACAATTTGCAAAAACACTTGTAAAAACAAGAAAAGGTGGATACACTCCTATACTTAGAATCGATGCCAAAAGATATGTTGCATTTAAGGTTTTGAAAAAATATAAAAAATCTATCTCTTTTGAAGAAATAAAACCAAAGCTTATGATAGCTTATATCAACGAAAGAAAACAGGCAAAACTTATAGAGTATTTTGAAAAGAAAAAAGCAGGTGCAACTATAAAAGTTATAAGAAAACCATACTAATGTTTACAGGAGTTATAAGAGAAATAGCTAAGGTAGAGAGCTTTTTAAATAGCAAACTAACTATAAAAAGTTCGCTATATCCTAAGCTTGGGGACTCCATAGCTATAAATGGGGCTTGTTTAACTGTTATAAAGACCTCTCCTACAAGTTTTTCAGTAGAACTATCTCCAGAAAGTAGTTCCATACTTGCTTTAGAAAATTATAAAGATAAAGTTCACATAGAACCGGCTATGAAACTAAGCGATAGATTGGAAGGACATATAGTTCAAGGACATATAGACTGTTTAGGAGAGGTTACAAGGATAGAAAAAAATGGAAATAGTTTTGACTACTACATAACTATCCCAGACTCTTTTGCAAAGTTTTTAGTCCCTAAAGGAAGCATAGCAGTTGATGGAGTAAGTTTAACTATAAATGATGTTTATAACAACACTTTTAGATTAACTATTATCCCTCACACGATAAAAAATACTCTCATAAAAAACTATAAAATAGGAATAAGGGTAAATATAGAAACAGATATGTTTGCAAAATATATTTACCATATGTTTTCTAAAGAAAAAAAGATTACTTGGGATGATATAGATAAAATAATGGCATTATGCTAAAATCAAGAAGAAAAGGTTAATCTTTACTATCATCTAAAATCTCCTTAAACATCAAATATCCCCCAATTCCAACTGTTATCACTATAATAAATATCATAGCATAGTCTAGTGGCATAAGATTCATAACAACTCCTCTTTGGTTTTCTCTTTTAGCTGTCCACAAGCCGCACTTATATCCAAGCCTTTTGACTGCCTTATGGTAGATATAACTCCGTGAAAGTTTAGATAGTTTTTAAACTTTTCCATAGCTTCATCTGTCGGTCTTTGATATGGAGAATTTGGATAAGGATTAAAGTAGATAAGATTTACCTTTGCTTTTATACCACTTAAAAGTTTTACAAGTTTTTTTGCACTCTTTATATCATCATTTAAATTCTTTATGACAAGATACTCAAAAAGCACCTTTTTTCTTTGATCGATAGGAAACCCTTTAACTGCATTTATGACTGATTCTATATTGTAAGCTTTATTTATTGGCATAAGTTCTTCTCTAAGTTCATCGTCCACAGCATGAAGACTTACGGCTAGAAGCACTCCCAGATTTGCATCACCTAACTTTTTTATCTGATGTGAAAGTCCACTTGTTGAGATGGTTTGTCTCCTTGTCCCTATAGCAAGTCCATCTATATCATTGAAAATTTTTACCGATTTTATAACATTGTCAAGATTGTCAAGAGGTTCTCCCATACCCATATAAACAAGATTTACTCTTTTATTTTCTGGTATATTGTTGTCTTTTTTTATCTCTAAAACTTGTGCCACTATCTCACCGGCAGTTAAGTTTCTACTAAATCCACCTTTTGCAGTTAAACAAAAACTACACCCCATCTTACAACCAACCTGAGAAGATATGCAAATAGAGTATTTTGCCTCTTTTATAACTTTTCCGTTTTCATCTCTTTGCTCTTTCTTCATAGGAAGTAAAACACTCTCAATAGTTAAACCATCTTTACAAGCAAAAAGATACTTTTTACTTCCATCCATACTCATCTCAACCTTTACTATCTTCAAAGATTTTAAATCATATCTATCTTCCAACTCTTCTTTTAAAGACTTCGGAAGATTTTTCATATCTTCAAAGTTATCTACATACTTTTTATATATCCACTGATAAATCTGTTTTGCACGAAAAGATGGCTTTATCTCTTTTGATAACTCATCTTTTGTATAGTCTAAAATATTTTTTTTCACTTTTTTAAATCCTTATACTTGTCAACCATATACTCATTTAAAAGTTTTTTAGCCCTATTATGATTAGCCAAAAAATCTCTGTGTGCATTTTTATCAGTATAGTTTGTTACTACAAATATCCCCAAAACCGGTATCTCAAACTCTTGTGCCACTCTCATAACAGAGAAAAACTCCATATTTTCTAAGTGGATATTATGTTTTAGATAGTGTTTTGCTAAATTTTTATTTGTAGTTATATAGTTTGAACTATTCACTATGATAGAGCTTTCTTGTTTATCCTTTATTTTTTTAGCTTCTATGACATTGTCTAAAGGAGTATATGAGTCATTTACCCAAAAAGAGTTTTCTATGTTTGAAGCTATCATACTTGTTTTTATATCAAAAATTTTAGCCTCTCCATAGCTTCCTGCACTTCCAACAAATATCAAAAACTCCGGCCTATCAAACAGTGCAAGTCTAGTTAAGTTTATGGTGCTTTCTATCAATCCTACTCCAATAGGATATGCAAAATCAAAATTTTCACTATTACCAGCACAAACTACCATTTATTTACACTCAAACTTTAAACCATCTTCATTATAATCACACTTTTACATTCTTACATTCTTACAGGGATGCCATTATCCCTCAAATATCTTTTAAGCTCCATTATCTCTATCTCTTTAAAGTGAAATATACTAGCTGCCAAACCTGCATCAACACCACTTTCAAAAGCATCTTTAAAATCTTCCATCTTTCCTGCACCACCACTTGCTATAACCGGTATATCTACAACCTCGCTTATTGCTTTATTTAAAGCATTATCAAACCCTGCTTTTGTTCCATCAGCATCCATACTTGTTAAAAGTATCTCTCCCGCACCCCTATCATAAACCTCTTTTGCCCACTTTATAGCATCTATACCGGTATCTACTCTTCCTCCATTTAAAAAGATATTCCAACTATTCCCTTTTCTTTTAGCATCTATAGCTACAACTATGCATTGACTACCAAATCTCTTAGCACCTTCATCTATAAAGTCAGGATTTTTTATCCCAGCCGAATTTATACTTACTTTATCACAACCAACTGCTAAAAGATTGTAAATATCATCCAACTTTCTTATCCCTCCACCAACTGTCAAGGGTATAAAAACCTCTTTTGCGACTTTTTTGACAACATCCACTATGGTATCCCTACCCTCGTGTGATGCTCCTATATCAAGAAAAGTTATCTCATCTGCTCCTTCTTGATTGTATCTTTTTGCAACTTCTACAGGATCACCTGCATCTCTTAAGTTTACAAAATTTACTCCCTTAACAACTCTTCCACTATGAACATCTAAACAAGGTATAATTCTCTTTGCAAAATACTCCAAATATTCTCCTATATCATACTACTTATTACAACTCCACCAAATAATACATAGCCCAAGTAAGTATCATTTATCCTCACTACCAACACAAACTTGCATAGTAGAGCAGTGGATACTTCCACCCTCTTGTATCAATCTCCTACTATCTAAAGGTATTATCTCTCTATCCGGAAAAAGTTTTTTAAAAATATCTATCACTATTTTATCACTTTCATCTTTATATATCGGTAGTAAAACTGCACCATTTGTTATGAGAAAATTTGCATAACTTGCAGGTAATCTTTTACCATCTTTATAGATAGGTTTTGGCATAGGAAGTGGAACTAAATTGTAACTTAAACCATTTTTTTGCTTAAATTTTTTCAGTTCCACATACATTTTTTGCAACTCTTCAAAATGTTCATCTTTTTCATCTTTACATTCAATATATATAATTGTTTCACGCGAAACAAATCTTGCTAACATATCTATATGACCATCCGTATCATCTCCTGCAAGATAACCATTCTCTAACCACAAAATCTCTTCCAGCCCTAACTCTTTTTTTAAAATATCTTCTATATCATCTTTTGACTTATCAGGATTTCGGTTAGGGTTAAGAAGACATCTCGTAGTAGTAAGTATTCGCCCCATTCCATCACTATCTATAGAACCACCCTCTAGTATAAAATCAATACTTTCCAACTTACTCAAACCAAAGTGCCAATTTTTATGGAGATATTTCGTAGCTCGATTATCTTTTTCATATTTAAACTTTCCACCCCAAGCATTGAAAAGAAAATCTTTTACAACCCTTTTCCCATCTTTAAAAAGTGTTATAGGACCAAAATCTCTTATCCAGGTATCATCCGTTTCATACGAAACAAAACTAATCCTATCTCGATAGCAAAACATACTTTTTACTTTTTCTCTATCATTTTTCGGAACTAAAATAATAAGTTTTTGATTAAAACATATCGCTGATGCTATTTTTATAAATATCGAGTAAGCACTTTGTAAGTCATCAACCCAATCAGTTTTTGAGTGAGGAAAAGCCATCATAATCATCTCTTGCCTTTCCCACTCAGCAGGAAGTCTTATCATAATTATCCCATAAAAGTTTTTTAAATATTATACAACTTTTCCTTGAACTTGGAGTAGTAATTGTTGATAAGACATATTTATGTATTCATTTATTATTTTTTGTGTTTCACTGTCAGCAAAAATATTTAAAACTAGTTGATTTCCTTTGGTTCTAAATATAGTAGCTTTTACATCTATATCAAAACTGTTTCCAAAAAGTTCTAACTCAAACACCAATGTAAAAGTTTTGTTCAACATATCCTCTTTCTGCAGTTCATCTATGTTTTGTATTTCTGTTGTAAACAGTATAGAAGAAACAGATAAATCAGAAATAAAACCACTTATAGCAAAGTTTTCATAACTAAGTGTAGCTTTTAAAGCTCTTACAGGGGCAACTCTTAGTTGTTTTCTATGTATCGGAGAGTGATCTACAAACTTCATATCACCTACTTCTAAAACATCATTTTCATAATCAATCTTAAAAACAGATGCCGAAAAGACATCCGCAACATTTGTATGTTCAAAATACAATACCGGCTGTTTTTGTAAAAAGGATAGATACTTTTTCGCAACTGTAAATCTTGTATA
The DNA here is from genome assembly GCA_964622255.1 of uncultured Campylobacterales bacterium. Classification (GTDB taxonomy): domain Bacteria; phylum Campylobacterota; class Campylobacteria; order Campylobacterales; family QNZT01; genus SZUA-1377. Next base: position 33,044 of record CAZUPK010000066.1, on the reverse strand, counting down.
ACCCTCTCCAACCTCTTTTACCTGAGCTTCTATTTTTATAGGCGCATCATAAAAAAGTCCGTAAATATTTATATCCCTATCCTCTTCGAAAACTCTCTTTAAAACATTTACATTACTATCATTAAAATCTAAACTTCTAGTTCCATAGTAGATATTTTTCTTTGTAAGTTTCGCTTTCATAAAATATCTGTTCAATCTCTCGATTATATCACTTATTTTATCATATTTATCTAAACTTGTTATGGCTACATTTTTAAGTTCTGTAGAAAAGTTTAGTTTTAAAGCTAAGTTAAGATTTTTAACCATAAGAACTACTGCATGAAGTTTTATGTTTCTTGCAAATATCAAAAAACTATTATTAGTATCCGGCACTATACCCAAAAAGTCAAAGTAAGTATCTATAAACTTAAGTATATTTTTATACTTTTGAGACTCCTCATCTTTCATCTCGAACTTTATAATACTTAGGTCTAAATTATACTTCTTTGCATTTTCTATCTCAGCTTCCGTTATAGAACTGTTTAAGTATGATAAAATCATATCGCTGTTTACATTCATGGCCTACTCTCTTTTTAATTTTGTTCGATATAATTATACATCGACAAAATAAAGAAAAATCTTAGGAATTTTTATAAAAAAATTAATTTTTTTGAAGATTTAGAAAAATTTATAAATTATTAAAACAAATTATGGAAAAAGAGGGCTTTATATCAGCCAAGTTATGGATGATGCAATAAAAAATAAAGATTATATACAAGGAGCATAGATGGAGTGTAAAATATTTTTTGGAGATGTAGAGGTAACTAAAGCTAAAGTAGAAAAGATAAAAAATCCCTACAATAACAAAGTAGTTTCAACATATCCTATCTGTGATGTTAGCGATGCAAAAGAGGCTTTAGAGATAGCTCAAAAAGCATTTAAAAAAAACAAAGAGATACCATTATCTCATAGGGTAGAGTGGGTTGAAGATGTTATCGAAAAACTAAAAGCTAAAGAGGATGAGTTTGCTAAAATCATAACTGATGAAATAGCAAAACCTTTAAAGTTTGCAAAAGTTGAAGTTCAAAGATGTATCGAAACATTAAAAGTTGCAGTTGCAAGTGCTATAGAGTTTGGAGGAGAGACATTTAACTCAGATGCTATGCCAAGTGGAAGAAAAACTATAAGTTACTATAAGAGAGTTCCAGTAGGTGTAGCTTCACTTATAACACCTTTTAACTTTCCACTAAACCTTATAGCTCATAAACTTGCTCCTGCACTTTTGATGGGCAATAGTGTTGTTTTAAAACCTACTCCAGAAGCTCCACGGGTTGCTTATGAATTTGTAAAGCTCTTTAACACTTCAAGAAAAAGAAGTCCTAATGCTTTAAGTCTAGTTTATGGAGATGCAGAAGTTGGAAGTGAATTAGTTTCAAATCCTATCCCTCGTGCAGTAAGTTTTACAGGAAGTGTTATGGTTGGAAAAACCATACTTAAAAATGCAGGTATAAAAAAAGTGGCACTTGAACTTGGTGGAAATGCAGCAACTTTTATAGATGAGTCGGCAAATCTTGAAGATGCGGCAAAAAAATGTTCAATCGGAGCTTTTATAAACTCTGGACAAGTTTGTATATCTTTACAAAGGATATATGTTCACGAAAATATAGCTGATAGGTTTGCTAAGATTTTTGCAAAAGAAACAAACTCTTTGATAGTTGGAAATCCATACGATTTAAACACTTTTATGGGACCTCTTATCAATGAAGATGCAGTAAGTAGGGCTAAAAATTGGGTTGATAGTAGCATAGCTGAGGGAGCAAAAGTTTTAACAGGAAATAAAGCTGAAGGCAGGGTGTTTTACCCTACAGTTTTAACTGATGTTACAGATGATATGAATATAGTTTGTGAAGAGGTATTTGCTCCTATTGTCTCCATCGTCAAGGTAAAGGATTTTGACGAAGCTTTGAGTAAGATAAACAACTCTCCTTACGGACTTCAATACTCTATCTTTACAAATAGCTTAGAAAATACAAAAAAAGCTATAGATGAGTTTGAGTGTGGTGGAGTTGTAATAAATGATATACCCACTTTAAGGTTTGACATACAGCCTTATGGAGGAGTTAAACTTAGTGGCATAGGAAAAGAGGGACCAAAGTTTGCAATGGAAGAGTTTACTGAAATAAAGTCGGTGGTTATTTGTTAACCACTACTGCTTTTATTTCCTTTTTATCTATTTTTATTGTTTATTTAACAGATAACAGAATTTTACACCATATAAAAAGATTATCCACGAAATATATAACCATATAAGAAAAAACATAACTACTGAAAATGAACCATATATGGTAGAATATGTTTTGTTATAGGTTATATAAAGCACAAAAAGATACTTTGATAAACTCCATACAGTCGATGCCACAAAGGAGCTTATCAAAGATGATTTTGTAGAAACCTTCGTGTTTGCTGAAACTTTGTATAGTAAAAAGAAAAGTCCCCAAACCATAATATAAGAGATAAAAGTGAAATCAAAAGAAAGTAGTAGCTTTGCTTTGATAGATAAAAATATACTAAGACTCATAATAATGGGGACAATTATAGATATGGTTAAATATAAAGTAATAGAACGAAAAAAATTTCTAGGAGTCGTTTTAAAGATATTATTTACAACATACTCAAAATCATCAAAAAACATTACTGAAACATATATAACAAAAACTATACCTATCACTCCTAAGTGAGAAGTATTGGTCATAAACTGCTCTATATTGTGTGAGATTAACTCTTTATTTGTTGGGATTATAAATGAAAATATATACTCTCTTGCCTTTTGCATATATGCATCAAATATATGAAACTTTGTAAACATATAAAAAGATATAAGCAGTATCGGTATCAAAGATAAAAGAGTATGAAAGCTAAGTGATGCACTATAATGGAGCAAAGAGTGGTCTATAAAAAACTCTTTTAACTTGTTTAACTTACCCTCATCTCTTTGCACACTCTATAACCCCATCTTTCCCGGATTTAAAATATTATTTGGATCAAAAGCCTTTTTTATTTTTCTAAAAAGCTCCATTTCAGCTTCATTAAAAGCTAAATGCATAAAAGGAGCTTTTGCAAGTCCAATGCCATGCTCTCCACTTAAAGTTCCACCAAGTTTTACCGCAATTTTAAATATATCTTCAATAGCCTTGTAACCCAACTCTAACTGTTTAGGATCGTTTGCATCTACCATAACATTTGTATGAACATTACCATCCCCAGTATGTCCAAAACATGGAATCTTTACTCCATACTTTTTACTTACTTCATCTATTTTTCTTAGTAACTTAGGAAGAAGACTTCGTGGAACCGTTATATCTTCATTTAACTTTTTACTTCCATAAATAGTTATCGACTGAGAAGCATTTTTTCTTGCAAACCAAAGCTCTTTTGCTTCATCATCATCTTTTGCTTTTTTAAACTCTAAGCAACCATTTTCTTTAAAAACTCTTTCTATAGTTTCAAGTTGATTTTTTATCACAACTTCCAAATCCCCATCAACATCAGTTATAAGTATCGCTCCGACATCTTTTGGAAGTCCTTTGTTAAACTTCTCTTCAACCGCTCTTATGGTTAAATTATCCAAAAACTCCATAGCAACAGGGGTTACTCCACTTGCCATAGTTTTAAAAACTGCATTCATAGCATCTTCAACCGTTGGAAAAATCCCCATCGCTGTTTTTGAAAGTTTTGGTTTTGCTAAAAGTTTTAAAGTTATCTCTGTAATAACTGCAAGAGTCCCTTCACTTCCTACAAGTATCCCCGTAGTATTATACCCTGCAACATCTTTTATAGTTTTTTTACCACTTCTTATAATCTCCCCATTTGGTAAAACAGCTCTTAAAGCCATAACAAAATCTTTGGTGATACCATATTTTGCAGCTCTCATACCACCTGCATTTTCACTAACATTTCCACCAATAGTTGAATAGTGTTCACTTGCTGGATCTGGTGGATAAAAGAGTCCTACCTCTTCAACTGCTTTTTGAAGTTGCATATTTATTACACCCGGTTGCACTACTGCTACCATATTTTGCATATCTATCTCTATGATTTTATTCATATGCTTTTCAAAAGCTAAAACTATACCACCGTTTTTAGGCAATGCTCCACCGCTAAAACCACTTCCAGCACCTCGTGAAACTACAGCTATCTTGTGCTTGTTACAATACTTTAAAACTTCACCAACATCACTCTCATCTCTTGGAAAAACTACTGCATCAGGCTCATATCTAGTTCTTGTGGCATCATAAGAATATGCTATCATATGAGCTTTATCATAATAGATATTTTCTTCACCTACTATTTTTGATATGGCCCTTGTATGTTTCCTTTCTAACACTATTTTATACCTAAGAGCTTTTTATAATAATCATCAAAATTTTTTATCTCATCGCTACCTAAACCAAAAAACCTTGGCTTGATATTTTTTATTCTAGTATAAAAAGGAGTTGCCTTTTTACCTTCTACTGGAAAACTTAATCTCCCTATAACTTTAAAAGAGGTGCAATCAACAAAATATCCCTCATCGCTTAAAGCAAAAAATAAAAGTCCAAAGTCATCATTGTTGCATTCAGTTCTAAAGTCGCTAAGTTTTGGAGCAGTATTTCCCTCTACTGCCAACTCATAAGCAAAAAGATCAGGATGTATAACATCTACTCTTGGAAACTCTTGTTTAAACTTTGCAAAAGCCTCTTTATTTGGCACAATAGGAAGTATTCTTTTGTAAAGATAGTTAAATATAACACTATCTCCAACTTGAGGAATTATCTTATATGAAGGTAAAGCATCCATATTTAAGTCTTTATAGTAGTAAAGTTTTAGATACATATTTGCACCATCTTTCTTTGTTACAACAGCTTTTGCTATGATAGTTCTATGCTCTGCATCATAGTTGTGTATGATTATACCACTAGAACCTACTTTTACTCGATCACTATTTGCAACAACTGCTTCATTGCCTACCAATCTTGTTATAGTTGTTTGATATGGATCTAAAGAAAAACTAAATACACTATTTGTCAAAAAAAATATAGTAAAAATTAAAATTTTTTTTACCATTTTTCACCCTTTTAGATAAAATTGGTAAATTATACAAAAATTTTGTTAATAAAGTGTGTTTATTTATCATCCTTTATGTATAATCTTTTTAAAAAATATGAAAGTATAAATGTGTTGAAAATTTTTAGGTTTGTTTTTATTTTATTGTTAGCTATATCGTTTTTAAATTCATTTGAGTTAAAAAGCAATCCTGTAGAAGAAATCAAGTGGGAAAAAGGTGAAACTCTTTTAGGTTTTTTAGAACAAAACGAACTACCTCTAAATCTATACTATGATTTAGATGGTGAAGATAAAAAAGTTATTATGCAAATAAGAGAGGGTGAAACTTGTTATATAGCGAGGGATTGCTGTGGAAATATTTATCAAGCTGTTATACCTTTAAATGAAGAGTTAGAGATACATATATCAAAAGATATAAGTGAAAAATATCAACTTGATATTATCCCTATAAAATACACAACAAAAAGGATAAAAAAACTTATAAATATTGACTCCACTTTTTCTAACTCTATAGTAGAGGCAACAGCAAACTATCCATTAGCTTTAAAGCTTCAAAGGATTTTTAAAGGGACAGTAAATTTTAAAACTTTAAAAAAAGGTGACAAAGTTGGTGTTGTATATATAGATAAGAGTTGGATGGGAAAAAAATTTGGAACTCAAAAAGTTTTGGGAACATTTTTAGAGCATAGAAAAAAAAGAATTTATAGATTTTATTATAAGGGAAGATACTATGATGAAAAAGCAACTATAAAAGAAAAAACCTCCTCTTTTATAGTTCCTTGTAGATATAGAAGAATATCCGATGGTTTTACAGAAAAAAGATGGCATCCTATTTTAAAAATATATAGACCTCATCACGGTATAGACTATGCAAATAGGGTGGGAACCCCTATAAAAGCTACTTATGATGGTATAGTAACTTATAGAGGATGGAGAGGCGGATATGGTAAATTTATAAAAATAAAACATCCAAATGGATATGAATCAGTTTATGGACATTTAAGCAAATATAAAGTTAAAAAAGGACAAAGAGTAAAAAAAGGACAAGTAATAGCCCTGATGGGAAGCACTGGACTTAGCACAGGACCTCATTTACATTTTGGTATCAAACTAAATGGTAGATGGATAAATCCTGCAAATAAAATAGTTATAGTTAAAACTAGTAATAAAAAACTCAAAAAACATATCTTGGCAACTATAGCTCCTGTAAAAAAAGAACTTAAAAAACTAAGATAGAGAGGTTTGTTATGGCTGAGACAACCTATGATAAAGAGTTGATAGAGGAGTTTTTACAAGATCCCGAACACTCTTCTATCTCTCATACTGACTTGGCAAAAGCTTTAAAAAACTTAGCAAATAATGAACCCCAAATTTTTGAAGAGTATTTAGAGACAATTCCAAATGAATATCTTGGAGATATAGCTCTTGAGCTTCCAGAAAAATATTTAAAACAGATTATCTTGAAGCTCGAAAATGGTGACTTGGTAGAGATAGTTAGAGAACTTGATAGTGATGATGCTACTGACCTTTTGCAAAACATCGAAGAGATAGATGAGCAAAAAGCAAAGACTATTCTTTCTTCACTTGATAGAGAGGATCAAGAGGAGATAAAAAAACTTAGAAAATATGATGAGTATGAAGCTGGTGCTCATATGCAAACAGAGCTTTTTGAAGCAAATATTGAACAAAAAGTAAAAGAGGCTATCTCTAAACTAAAAAAACTTAAAGAGGAAGATGAACTTGATAATGTTCATCAAGTTTTTATAACTGGAACTTTTAAAAAGTTGATATTTACCATCCCTCTTGAAGAGTTAATACTTTTTGATTTTGAAAAAACTTTTAAAGAGCAGATTAAAAGAAGAGAGGATGATTTTAAACCTATATTTGCAAGAGACACTGACAATATCGAAGAGGTAGCTCAACTTTTTAAAGAGTATGGTCTTTCGGTATTAGCGATAGTAAATGATCATAACGAACTTATAGGAAGGATAACTTCTGATGATATTTATGATATCTTAGAAGAGAGTGCAACAGAGCAAATCTATAACTTAGCCGGTGTTGACGATGAGGCTGAGGAAGATGAAGATATAATAGAGGCTGGAAAAACAAGAGCTTCTTGGCTTTTTATAAATCTTATCACAGCTATATTGGCATCATCTGTTATCCAAATGTTTGATTCTACTATCTCAAGCTATGTAGCTTTAGCAATTCTTATGCCTATAGTAGCATCTATGGGAGGAAATGCAGGTACACAAACTCTAACCGTTACAGTTCGTCGTTTGGCTCTTGGAGATATCGAACTTTCTCAAGCAAAATATACCATAAAAAAGGAGGTTTTACTCTCACTTGGAAATGGTTTTATATTTGCTTTTGTGATAGGGCTAATCGCATTTTTATGGTTTGGAGATAGTAAGTTAGGTTTTGTTATAGGTGCTTCTATGATTATAAATCTTTTCTTTGCAGGATTTTTCGGAGCATTTATACCTCTAATTTTAAAAAGACTTAACATAGATCCAGCTGTTGGAAGCACAGTTATACTAACTACTGTTACAGATATTATTGGCTTTTTTAGCTTCTTAGGTTTAGCAAAAATGTTTTTGGTGAAATAAATATGATAGAGATAGAAAATTTAACACAAGAGTTTACTCCAAAGTTTGTAAAACCAAAACTACTAACTTTTAAAGAAAATGGCAAAAAAAGAAGTTGGGAAGTCTTAGATGTTTTTGACAGTGTTGCTATACTACTTTACCATAAAGATAAAGATGCCTTCATACTTGTAAAACAGTTTCGACCTGCAGTTTTTATGAAAAATCAAGATGGCTATACCTATGAACTTTGTGCCGGTTTGGTAGATAAAGAAAAATCTCTACCTCAAATAGCAAAGGAAGAAATCTTAGAAGAATGTGGTTATGATGTTCCACTTGAAAATATAAAAGAGATAACAGAGTTTTATACCTCCGTGGGATTTGCCGGTGGAAAACAAACTATGTTTTTTTGCGAAGTAAGTGAAAAACAAAAGATAAATGAAGGAGGCGGTATAGATAATGAAAATATCGAGGTTTTATACCTACCTATAAAAGAGGCAAAAAAGTTTATGTATGACAAATCAAAAGTAAAAACTCCGGGACTTTTATTTGGTTTTTTATGGTTTTTTTCAAAATAGTCATTTTTTCAGCACATCTTTTGTTTACCATAACTCTTATTTGCTCAAATAATACCAACTAAAAAAACAGGTAAAAAAACAAAGTTGTTTAAATTAAGAAATATTTATTTTAGAATGTGGTGTGCTATCATCTACAAAAATTTTTCAAATTCCTCTCTTCCCACTTACATACTTCACCTCTATCCAAAGCATCAAATGGTATAATAACGCAAAATTTTTGCATCAATAATTTTGTAAAATTTTAGTTAAAGGTAGTAAAAGATGGATAGAAAAAAAGTTTACAATCCCAAATCAAACGAAAGTGTAAATCAAAGAAAGATTTTTGGTGGAAATCCAACTGGAATCTTTGAATTAAATAAAATCAAATATCAATGGGCATATAAACTTTGGGATATTATGCTAAATAACACCTGGTTTCCTAAAGAGGTTGATATGACAGGTGATGTTAGAGACTACAAAAACCTAAGTGAAGCAGAAAAAAATGCTTATGATAAAGCTCTTTCACAGCTTATTTTTATGGATTCTTTGCAAACAAACAACCTAATAGACAATATAAATCCCTATATAACTTCACCTGAGATTAACTTGATACTCGTTCGTCAGGCATTTGAAGAGGCTTTACACTCTCAAAGTTATGCAGTTATGGTCGATAGTATCTCTACAAATACAAAAGAAATATATGATATGTGGAGACAAGATAAAAAGCTTAAAAATAAAAATGACTATATAGCAAAAGTTTATGAAGAGTTAGCGAAAAATCCGACTGATGAGGGTATAGTAAAAGCTATGTTTGCTAACCAAATCTTAGAGGGTATATATTTTTATAGTGGTTTTACATTTTTTTATACTTTAGCACGAAGTGGGAAAATGTTAGGTTCTGCTCAGATGATAAGATTTATCCAAAGAGATGAGATAACACACCTTCTTATCTTTCAAAATATGATAAACTCTACAAAAAAAGAGAGACCAGAACTTTTTACAAAGGAATTGATAGATGATGTTTATGAGATGTTTAGACAAGCCGTTAATCTAGAAGTTGCTTGGGGACAATATATAACAGAGGGACAACTTTTAGGACTCACTGATGAGATAATAGATCAATATATAAAATATCTAGCAGATCAAAGACTTACTGCAGTCGGACTTAAAAAACTTTACAATACATCACATCCTATAAAATGGGTTGATAATTTTTCTAAGTTTAATGATCAAAAAACTAACTTTTTTGAAGGTAATGTTACAAACTACAGTAAGGGAAGTTTAGACTTTGATGATTTCTAGGAAACTTATAACTGTAAGCTTTGATTTTTATGAGAAGGATTATGAGCAAAATCTAAAAAAACTTATAAATGGAATAGGCGCCGCTCCAAAAGACTCTGTAATATTAGCCCCCGAACTGTGTTTGACAAACTTTAGTTTTGATAAGATGCAAGAAGCGTCAGAGTTTGGGGAAAAGGCTTTAGAGAAGTTAAAAAAACTCTCTTTTGAAAAAATCATCTCATTTTCACTAACAACAAAAAAAGATGAAAAATTTTACAATACCGCTGTTTTACTTCATAATGGAGAGATAGTTTATCAAAGAGATAAGTATCAACTTTTTAAGTTTGGGGATGAGCATAAGTATTTTACACCTGGACATAAGAAAGATATAAAGATTATAGAAGTTGATGGTATAAAGTTTGGAATACTTATCTGTTTTGAGATAAGATTTATAGAACTTTGGAAAAAACTTCAAGGAGTTGATGTTCTTTTAGTTCCTGCACTTTGGGGAATTTTAAGAAAAAAACAACTTAAAATCATATCAAACTCACTCGGTGTTATAAATCAATGCTATGTTATGATAGCAAATTCAAAAAATAGTAATATGGCTAGTAGTTCGGCTATCATAACTCCATTTGGAGAGTTTATTAGAGATGATAGCAAAGATATGTTAGAAATGGAGTTTGATAAAAAAGAGATTATAAAGATGAGGAGATATATGGATGTGGGGATTAAATGAATTCTAAATATTTAGCAGAACAGATTTCACAAAGGATAACTCTTGATGCAAGGACTAAAAAGGCTTTTGAAAGTATAGATAGAAGACTCTTTGTGCCAAAAGGTTTTAACATGTATGCTTTTAGTCTTGATGCTCTTCCTCTTCAAGCAGGACAGTTTATAAGTTCCCCATTAACAGTAGCAAAAATGACTATGGCACTTGAACTTAATGGAGCAGATAGTATTTTAGAAATAGGTTGCGGAAGTGGTTATCAAGCAGCCATTTTAAGTAAGCTTGTAAGGAGAGTTTTTACTGTTGAAAGAATAGAAAAACTTCTAATAGAGGCTAAAGAAAAATTTGAAAAGTTGAAACTTAGAAATATAAATGCAAAATTTGATGACGGAACAAGAGGATGGAAAACTTATGCACCATTTGATAGAATACTCTTTTCTGCATCCTGTATTGCTCCACCAACAGCACTTTTTGAGCAGTTAAAAGATGGTGGAATACTTGTTGCACCTATAGAAAAAAATGGAAGACAGATTATTACAAGATATATAAAAAATGGAAATAAAGTTTTCTCTCAAGAGTTAGAGGAGTGTCTTTTTGTTCCAGTTCTTGTGGGAGTTGAAAAGATATGAAGATAATTTTAAAAAAAACAAAAGCTATGAAATTGCTTGAGGTGGTAAAATGGGATTTTTTTAGGTATCCACCACCATATAAGTATCTCAAAGGCAATACACAAGGTTTAAAGGATTTGACCTGATGATAAGTAAAAAAAGATAAGCAAAATACGAAAACATTACAAATAAATCATAGGAGGAAAGTCGTGAAAAGGTTATTACTAAACCTATCTGTTATAACAGCTATAACTTTTACAACAACAGGATGTGCAGAAAAAGCACTTCCATTAAGTAGAGTGGGAACTATTTCTCAAGGATATCAAGGTGTTATAAAAGCTATAGAAAACACTCAAATCCAAGGAGATGGAGAGCTTACTTCCATAGGTGGTATGATAGCAGGTGGAATTGCTGGAAATCAAGTCGGTGGAGGAAGTGGACAAGATTTAGCAACTATGGCCGGAGCAATGATAGGTAGTGTTTTAGGCCAAAAAGCTGATGTTAGAAATGCAAAAAGGATAACAATTGCACTAGATGACGGAAGAGTGATAACAACTGTTTTACCAGTAAATGCCAACAATCCTTTAAACTTTAGTATAGGTTCTAAAGTTACTGTTTATATTACAAATGGAAAGGTTACGGAGATAAGATAGTTTTATATTTTGCTAAAAAAAGCTAAAAGTTTAGGATTTTATGTCTTTTTAATCTATCTTGACATTATCGAAATCTCCATTTTATATTGATTTGCTACAATATCGACGAAAGTGAAAAAATTTTTTTTAGGAAAATGGATGTTAAAAGATGAATTTGGTAGAAGTATTGATTATTTAAGAATATCTGTTACAGAAAGATGTAACTTTAGATGTCAATATTGTATGCCCAATAAACCCTTTTCTTGGGTGCCAAGAGAAAATCTTTTATCTTTTGAAGATATGTTTTTATTTGTTAAAGCAAGTATCGATGAAGGAATAAAAAAGATAAGATTAACCGGTGGAGAACCGCTTTTAAGGGAAGATTTAGATAAATTTGTAAAGATGATAAGTTCCTATGCTCCCGATATTGATTTGGCTCTTACAACAAATGGTTATCTGTTAGCAACAGTAGCTAAGAAGTTAAAAAATGCAGGACTTAAAAGGGTAAATATCTCTTTAGACTCCCTAAAACCAGAAGTTGCAAAACAGATAGCTCAAAAAGATGTTTTAAAATATGTTTTAGATGGTATAGAAAAAGCTAGAGAGGTTGGACTAAAAACAAAGATAAATATGGTTCCACTAAAAGGGATAAATGAAGATGAGATAGTAGATATACTAGAGTTTTGTAAAAGTAGAGCTATTGAGGTAAGATTTATAGAGTATATGGAAAATGCTACTGCAAAAGTCGGTCTCAAAGGACTTTTAGGAAAAGAGATACTTGAACATATAAAGAAAAAATATACCATAAAAAAAGTGGGGAGATTTGGAAGCAGTCCTAGTTTTACCTATGAACTAGAGGATGGTTATAGATTTGGTATGATAGATCCTCATAAACATGATTTTTGTGAAAGTTGTAACCGTATAAGACTTACAGCAGAGGGTTTTTTGATACCTTGTCTTTATTTTGAAGATGCTATGAGCATAAAAGAGGCAGTAGAAAACAAAGATATAAACAAAGCTGTTGAAGTTTTAAAAAAGGTTATTAAAAATAAACCGGAAAAAAATAAATGGGGTGAAGAGACAAACGAAACTTCAAGTAGAGCATTTTATGAAACAGGTGGGTAAACTCTATCTTGTAGAGAGTTTTTTCTCTATACAAGGAGAAGGAAAGTATGCTGGAACTCCTTCTATATTTTTAAGGTTTGGTGGATGTAACCTCAATTGTTTTGGTTTTGGAGTAAAAGCAATCTCTCCAAAAGATGGCTCTGTTTTGGTTGGTTGTGATTCTATAAGAGCTACAAACAAAGAACATTTTCAAGATAGTTGGAAAAGGATAAACTCTTGTAAAGATTTGGAAAATGAAGTTAAAAAATATCTTAAAAAAGAGTGTAGGCCAGACATAGTTATAACAGGTGGAGAACCACTTATCAATCATAATAGCCCTATCTTGACAGATTTTTTAGAACTTTTTATTAAAAGAGGATTTAGGATAACTTTTGAAACAAATGCCACTGTTATGATAGATTTTAGAAAATATCCCATTTATAAAGAGGTTATATTTTCTATGAGTGTAAAGTTAAAAAACAGTGGGGAAGCAAAAGAAAAAAGAATAAACCATAATAGCATAAAAGAAATAGTAAAAAACAGTCCAAACTCTTTTTTTAAGTTTGTGATAGATAAAAACATAAAAGATAATCGTGAAATAAAAGAGATAACAAAAAATTATAACTTACCTATCTACTGTATGCCTATGGGTTCAACTGCAAAAGAGTTGTCCAAAAATGATAAATATGTGGCATCATTTTGTATAAAATATTGCTACCTTTATGTTGATAGAATACACATAAGACTTTGGGACAATGAGGAAGGAAGATGATAATAAGAAAACTTTTTAAGTTTGAAAATGCCCATATAGTTAGAAATTGTTCAACCGACAGATGTAAAGTAAATCTTCATGGACACAGCTACAAAGTAGAGGTTTTGTTAGAATCAAACTATCTTGATAATGGGCAAATGATTTATGATTTTGGACTTTTTAAGGGTGCTATAAGAGATTTGATAGATAGTTTTGATCACTCTATTGCCTTGTGGAGTGGAGATGATAAAAAGTATTTGGAAGACATGAAAAAACACTCTAAAAGATGGGTGGAACTTCCAGTTTCCCCATCTGCTGAACAATTCAGCAGAGTGATATTTTTGTTAGTAGAAAAAGTTTTACAAAAGACTCACTTTAAAAATGGAGAAAAAAAGATAAAAGTAAACTCTGTAATAGTCCATGAAACTGATACAGGTTATGCACAGTGTTTTTATTATGATGCTCACTCAAAACTTATGGGAGAAATTGATTTAAATAAAATTATTTTTAGTCCTCAAGTAAAAAGTGAGTGGAATAAGGAAACTTCACTATTTGTTTAGAATTTTTTTGCTATACTTAAGCACTTATAAAAAATTGAAGGAGAAATATTATGAAAAAAACACTCATATTTTCGGCGATAGTTGCTACACTGCTTTTAAGTGGATGTGATAAAGCAAAAGAACATAGAGATACTACAACAAAAAAAGCTACTGAAGCTACAACTCATACAGTGGAAAAAATGACAGAGGCTACAAAAAAAATAGCTAAAGATACTACTGAAGCGACTAAAGAAATGGCTAAAAAAGTGGTAGAAAAAACTAAAGAAGCTGTAAAAGCTACAACTGGGACAGTTGCAGAAAAAACTACTGAAATAAAAGAGGCTGTAGAGAAAAAAGTTGAAGAAGCTAAAGTTGCAGTTGCTCCAAAAGTTGAAGAGGCTAAAGTTGCGGTTGCTCCAAAAGTTGATGGTGCAAAACTTTTCGCTACATGTGCTGGATGCCATGGTCTTAAAGGTGAGAAAAAAGCTTTAGGACAAAGCCAAGTTATCGGTGGATGGGATACTCAAAAAACTATAAATGCACTTAACGGTTACAAAGCTGGAACTTATGGTGGAGCTATGAAAGGTGTTATGGCTGGACAAGTTGCGAAACTTGATGAGGCTAAGATAAAAGCACTTGCAGAATATATCTCTACTTTAAAATAAGAGAATACAACTCCTTAACCATATTATGGCATAGCTTTCGTCCGTTGTGCCTCAGCTATGAACAAGCTGTCAGGGCTATGAACCATCTAGTTTTTTAGGGGTTCCCTTAACTTTTTAGATGGGGTTTTCCTCATCTGATATATGAGCCAACGAAACCTAAAATTCCTCCAAAAACTCCTCCCCAAACAACAAGCCAACCAAGATACTCTTGCATAAGGTCTTGCAAAAGTTGTTTAACCATCTTTGGACTTAACTCATTAAGTCTCTTTTGAACTAGACTATCTATCTTTTGAACTAAATTATCACTAAAACTCGAGCTTTGCAAATAATTTTGAATTTGTTGATTAAACTCTTTAGAAGATGTTACCTTTATGATAGAACTTTTTAGTTTTTGGGTAAATGGCTCCTTTAGGTTATCAAGTGCAGACTCTCCACCAATAAAACTTAACATAGGTGCAAATTTTGATTCTATAATGGCACTTTTAAGTGCTTCAAATGCTCCGTTAAAATCAAACTTTTCTATAAGCGGAGTCAAACTTATCTTTTTCTCTTCATCTTTTAAAAACTCTTCTATTCTATCTTTTGTAAAAAACTCATTTAGTATAAGTTTTTTTATAGAAAGTTTTAACTCTTCAAACTTTAACTCTATGATGCCAGAACCATAGAAAAATGGAACCTTGTTAAAAAGCATATGTATGGCTATTTGATTTGTTAAGCTTCCCGAAAGTGCAAAAGAACCAATATAAAAGATATGGCCAGACAACTCTTCAGAAACAAAGAAAGATATAACAACCAAAAAGGTTGCTACAAGATTTGTAGCAAGTTTTTTCATACACTACTTTTTAAATGTATTATAAACTCTTTGAAGATCTTCGTAATTAATATCACTATTTTCCGTGATAAATGCTATAGCTTCATAAGCATCATCATCAGTTATAACAAGTGCCTCTTCCAAAAGAGAAGCTAATGAATCGTCATCAAGCTCTTCAGGAACTATCTCACTAAGCTTACCTAAAAGGTCTAATTCTTCAACTGTCATCTTGTATTCTCCGAAGATTAGTTTTCATACCGATAGTAAATTTTGCGAATGATACATAAAAAACCTTAATAAAAACTTAGATATGATAATCAAATAAAATTATCTTTAAAATGATGAAAAAAAACTTTATTTTGTGAGGAAAATGTGTTATTAAGTATCGAAAGTAGTTGTGATGATAGTTCTATAGCTATAACCAAAATAGATAATAAAAAAGTTGTGTTTTATAAAAAGATATCTCAAGAAATAGCTCATAATAAATATGGTGGTGTGGTTCCAGAACTTGCAGCAAGACTTCACGCAAAAGCTCTTCCTGATATTTTAGAGCAAACAAAAGAGTATTTTCCTAAACTAAGAGCAGTAGCAGTTACAAATCTACCAGGACTCTCAGTAACTTTAATAGAGGGAGTTAGTATGGCAAAAGCACTATCCATATCTTTAAAACTTCCTCTAATAGCAATAAATCATCTTCACGGACATATCTACTCACTTTTTATAGAAAAAGAAAGTCTCTTTCCTATGACTACTTTACTAGTTTCAGGCGGACATACTCAAATCATAAATGCTAAAGGTTACCAAAACTTCGAAGTAGTAGCATCAACTATAGATGATAGTTTTGGAGAAAGTTTTGACAAAGTTGCAAAGATGTTAAAACTTGGATATCCCGGTGGTCCTATAGTTGAAAAGTTAGCAAAAGATGGAAATGAGGATAGATTTAACTTTACTATTCCTTTGCAAAATTCACCGCTTATAGCATTTAGTTACTCAGGACTTAAAAATCAAGTTCGACTTGAAATAGAAAAATTAAAAAAGCCATCACAGCAAGATATAGCTGATATTTGTGCATCTTTTCAAAAAACAGCTACAGCTCATCTTTTACAAAAGATAAAAAAAATATTTAAAAAGAAGCCACCAAAAAATTTTGCAATAGTTGGTGGAGCTAGTGCGAATAAATATCTAAGACAAAAGATAGAAGAACTTTGTAGTAAATTTGACATAAAGTTACACTTAGCACCTTTAGAGTATTGTTCGGACAATGCAGTTATGATAGGAAGATGCGCTATTGATGCTTTTAAACAAAGCGATTTTATAGACTTTGAAAAATTGGATATTTTAGCTAAAATAAAAAGATACTAAAAAATACTAAGAATAAAAAAACCAAGATAAAAGGAAGGTATTTATGAGTAAAGAAAAGTTTGAACAAAGTGTAAAAAATATGTTAGAAATTATAGGAGAAGACCCAAATCGTGAGGGACTTATAAAAACTCCGCACAGGGTTTATAAGTCTTTTAAATTTTTAACAAAGGGTTATAAGCAAAATCCTTATGAAATACTAAATGAAGCTCTTTTTACCAGTAGTAACGATGAAATGGTTTTGATAAAAGATATAGAGTTTTACTCTTTATGTGAGCATCATCTTTTACCTATCATAGGTAGAACTCATATTGCATATATACCAAATGGAAAAGTTGTTGGACTTTCAAAAATACCACGAATGGTAGAAGTTTTTGCAAGAAGACTACAAATCCAAGAGCAACTTACAGAGCAAATAGCTGATGCTATAACAGATGTTATACAGCCAAAAGGTGTTGGAGTTGTTATACAAGCAAGACATATGTGTATGGAAATGAGAGGGGTTGAAAAAGTAAACTCTGTTACTACTACTTCCGCTTTAAGAGGGCTTTTTAGAAAAAGAGATACCAGAGGTGAGTTTTTAAACTTCATAAACTCTTCAGAAAAACTCAAATACTAAAGTGAAAGCCATTTGTCCATTTTGATAATAATTTCACCTCTCCAACTAGCTTTATACTCCAATTGTCGTATAAACTCGCTCCAAGCTACATCAGCTATTGACTTAGATATTTGTCTATGAAGCTTTACTTTTAAGCCATCTTTTTTGTAAAGCTAGTCCTGAAACTATAAAAATATATACAAAATCAAGGCTAACACCTTGCACACATTTATCCTAGCAACTAAAGACCACTGGGATGAATACTCTAATATTGCTTAAAGGCTTTTTTTACTATTTCATCAAAAAATTTTGAATACTTTTTTGCTAACTTTTTATGATACTCTATCAATACAACTTCATAGTTTTTTCCAAATCCAGAATATGACCAATTGGCAGAACCTAGTATCAAAACTTTATCATCTATAACTGCCATCTTTTGATGCATCTTCCCATAATACCTCTTTTTTTTAGCATATTTTCCTCTTATTTGATAAACATCTATGTTTTTATACTTTGCTAGATAATAAAGCATAGATTTTGATTTTCTTTTTTCACTTGACTCATAATCAAAAATTATTTTAACTTTAACTCCTTTTTTTGCAATATATTTTAATGTGTTTGCTATCTTTTTATGGGTAAAATTATAGATGGTTATTTTTACCTCCTTTTTTGCAAGAGAAAGCTCTTTTACTATAGCTCTTAGTGCTAACTTGGCATCTCTTGGTAAAAGATACATTTCATACTCTTTTGCAAGGGAGTTAGTAACTAAAAAAAATATTGTAAAAAAAGTGAAAAAGTGTTTCATTTTATATTCCTATGAACGATATAGCTCACAGGAATGATAACAAAAAAAACATTGGAGAAAGACATGCTATCGATACTTTTGATAAATGACAACAAAATAGTCTCAAGATTGTTGCAACTAAGTTCAAAAAAAAGTGGTTTTGACATAGAGGAGAGTGGAGTTTTTTCCCCACAAAAAGAGTTTTATAACTTAGTTTTTGTAGATAGTGATAAATACACTGAAGCTCTTTTACAAAAAATAAAAGAAAATCTCACTTATGATAAACTAGTCCTTATAAGCACAGCTCAAGTAAAAAAACCTGATGGATTTGAACTTGTGCTAGAAAAGCCCTTTTTACCTACTGATTTTAGTGCACTCATAGAAAGAAACTTCATACTAGATGAAAATATAAACAATATTCAAGAAGAAAAAAAACAGGAGAAAAAAGAAAAAGAGATAGATCAATTACCCGATGAGGATGAAATCGACATAGATTTAGAATTGGAAAATTTTGATGACGAAGAACTTTTAGAAGAATCCTCCACAGAAGATTTAGCACAAATGATAGGTGAAATAGATGATTTTGACGAAAAGGCAGAAAATAAAAAGAAAGAAGAGTTATCTATAGAAGATAAAGAATTTTTTGAAGAGGAGGATGACTTAAAAATCAACGATGAACTCCTTGAAACTAAAGATAAAGGAGAAAATCCACTTCCAAATATAAATGATGAGATTGAGGAGATGGAAAAAAATGAAAATACAAAAACAGAAGAAAATACTAAAAATCAAGAAACTAAAAAAGAAGATACAAAGAGTGAAAATAAAAATAATACAAATATAACAGACATACAAGAAATTATAAAACAAAAACTTGAAGAAATTTTAACTCCAGAGCTTATAAAATCAACCCTTAAGGATATGAAAATCACCATATCTTTTGAGGATAAAAAATAATGAGTGGAGGACTTTTAGTAATATCTGGACCTAGTGGGTGTGGAAAAAGCTCTTTAGTAAATGAAATACTTAAAGAAGAAAAAAATGTATATTTTTCCATATCTACAACAACTAGAGAGATAAGAAAAGGTGAAAAGGAAGGGGTAAATTACTTTTATACTTCAAAAGATGAGTTTAAAAGAGGCATAAAAGCAGGTGAATTTTTAGAGTGGGCAAAAGTTCATAAAAACTACTACGGAACTTCACTCAAACCGGTAAAAAAAGCTCTGAGTGAAGGAAAGCTTGTTATATTTGATATAGATGTGCAAGGTCATAAAATAGTAAAAGAGAAGTTTCCACTTTTAACAACTTCTGTTTTTATAACTACTCCAACTTTAAAAGAGCTAGAAAAAAGACTCAAAAATAGAGCCACAGATAATGAAGAAGTTATAAAAAATCGCATTATAAATGCAAAAGATGAGATAAAAAGAGCTGATGAATATGAGTTTTTTTTAATAAATGATGACTTTTCAAAGACTTTAAAAGAGTTAAAATCAATAATAAAGGTAGCAAAAATAAAAAAAACACTTAAAGAGATAAAAAATTTTATGAAAAATTGGTGATTTTTATCTACAAATGTTATAATCTGCAAAAAAAATTTAAGGATTTATTATGGGAATGCCTAGTGGAATGGAACTAATCGTTATCGCTCTTGTTATTTTACTTCTTTTTGGTGGTAAAAAAATACCTGAACTTGCAAAAGGTCTTGGTGGTGGTATAAAAAACTTTAAAAAAGCTCTAAAAGAAGATGATGAGGTTGAAACTAAGAAAAAAAGCATAGAAGCTAAAGAGGAAAAAGCACAAATAAAATCTGAAGAATCCCAAAAAGCTTAAAAGAGTTCTTTTTGAAAAATACAATTTATAAAGAGATAAAAAAAAATATAGATAGTGATTTTTCACTAGAAAGACCAAAGGATAACTCTTTTGGTCACTATGCCACCCCTGTTGCTTTCTCCCTAGCAAAGATTTTAAGAAAGTCTCCTATGATTATCGCTGATGAGCTTTGCCAAAAATTTAGTAAAAGTGAATGTTTTGAATCGATAGAGAGTGTAAAGGGATATATAAACTTTAAACTTTCATCTTCTTTTTTAGATAAACTAGCATCAAATGCTTTGAAAGATGAAGATAGCTTTGCAAAAGATAATAACTCACAAAAAATACTTTTAGAATATGTAAGTGCAAATCCAACAGGTCCTCTACATATAGGACATGCTCGTGGTGCTGTTTTTGGAGATACACTTTACAAGATAGCAAAACATTTAGGATATGACATAGAAAGTGAATACTATATAAATGATGCTGGAAATCAGATAAGACTTCTTGGAGTTAGTATATTTCTTAGCGGACAAAAACTCTTAGGAAAAAATCCTACATATCCTAAAGAATACTATCGTGGGGAGTATGTCATAGAGTTGGCAAAAGAGGCTATAAAAGAGTTTGGAGAGAGTATCTTTGACTCAAAAGATAGTATAGAAAAACTATCTAGCTGGGGTAAAGATAAGATGCTTGAGCTTATCAAACAAAATCTAAAAGATGCAAATGTGGAGTTTGACCACTTTGTAAGTGAAAAAAAACTTTTTACACTTTGGGATAAAACTTTAGAAAAACTTAAAGCAAACAATGCCATTTATAAAAAAGATGGAAAGATATGGTTAAAATCAACAAAATTTGGGGATGAAAAAGATAGAGTTATAGTAAGAGAGGATGGAAGAGCTACTTATCTTGCTGGAGACATTATCTATCACAACCAAAAATTTAAAAGAGATTATGATCACTATATAAATATCTGGGGGGCTGATCACCACGGTTATATTGCTAGAGTAAAAGCAGCTATAAAATTTCTAAAATATGATGAAAACAAACTTGAGATTATACTCTCTCAAATGGTTTCACTTTTAAAAGGCAAAGAACCATATAAAATGAGTAAAAGGGCTGGAAACTTTATACTTATGAGTGATATAGTAAAAGAAATAGGAAGTGATACTTTAAGATTTATCTTTTTAACTAAAAAAAGTGATACTCACTTAGAATTTGATATAGATGATTTAAAAAAACAAGATAATTCAAATCCTATATATTATGTAAACTATGCACATGCAAGGATAAATCAACTCTTACAAAAAAGTAATTTTTCAAAAAATGAAATAATAAATACTAAATTAGAAAATATGCAAGAAAATGAAAAAAATCTACTTTTTAATGCCCTACTTTTAAATGAAGTTTTAAATGATGCTTTTAACTCTAGACAGTTACAAAAACTATCAGAATATCTCAAAAATTTGGCATCACTGCTACATCAATTTTATAATAAACATCAAATAGTAGGCAGTAAAAAAGAAAAAGAGTATCTAAAAATTATGTTAGTGGTTGCCCTTAGTATAAGAACCGGACTAAAATTGATGGGTATAGATGCAAAGTATAGGATGTAATCTAAATTACTTCTTATACTCTGTCATACCCTTTTTTAAAAAACATCTTCTAAGAAGAGGATTAGTTTAAAAAAATTTGATATTTTTTTAAAAATTTGCTATAATATTTGCCATATATATAAAATATATAACAAATATTTAACCGATATTTTTCTACTTTTAAAAGTTGGATATCTTGTTAAGATACAAAATATCTCTTTTTTAAAAGATAGAAGATCGGCTAACTGGTGTTTGGGGTAGGAACTATCCTTTGACCTCTCGTTGGAGATTAAACTCAAAAGCCTTCTGCTCAACTTCGCTGGAAGTTGCTAGTTAGGAAACTTTTGGTTCTATAACCAAATAGTAGTTCGCAATAAAAATAAAAAGGATTAATATGAGACTTTTAAAGTTTTGTTTGAGTTTACTGCTGTTTTTGTCTTTTAGTTTTGCCAATGACACAGAAGGTTCAAAAAATGTGTTGGCTTTTGAACTTAAAGATATAAAGGGGAATGTTTACCATATAACAAATACTGAAGGAGGTATGGAGATAAAAGAGTTAAAAGGTAAAGTTGTATTTATAGCTTTTTTCGGTCATAGATGCCCTCCTTGTCGTATGGAAATGCCTGGATTTATAAAATATACACAAGATGAAGAATATGCCAAAAAATCAACTATATTAGCTGTAGAGGTTCAAGGTTTAAAAAGTGAACGCCTCAAAGATTTTGTAAACAATATGAAGATTAACTATCCTGTTATTCCAGGAGAAGGAAATTATAACTTCATAAACTATGTAGGCTATAGAACCCAGTGGAATAATACAATACCGTTTATGGTCGTGCTTGACCAAAATGGCACAGTTGTAAATTTTGGAAATGGCATAGTAAGTCCTGAAGAGTTAAAATCAATAGTAGATCAGTTAAGTATTACAAAAGATTCAAATACAACAAATGAAACAAATACAACAAATGATATAAATAACACAGATTGACATACTCCCCACACCTGAAGGCAAGGATTCTAACTTTAAGACGAAACTTGCCTAACTTATACAGGTCTTACAGTCTCTATACCAAAAGAGACTACCCTAGCTCTACAGATATTTATGGCAGTGTCTTGAATATAAAACAAAACACTTAAGACACTACCACTTTCTTGTTGTGAGCTACCCAGTCTCTAAAGAAGATTGAACTTCCTTCTTGTATAAATCTGCCCATAAAAAAATCTTGAAGTTGTTAACAATCCCAAATAGGGATTTTACAAAGACCAAACTTTAACTCATCTAAAACATATCCGCATTTAAAGCAAATTTTAAACGATAGATAAAATCCATCCCCATTCCTAACCATCTCAACTATCTAACATTCTAACACTGCAAAATTTTCTTCTATCTTTATAATAAGCCTAACCTCAATAAATTTTACTTCATTTGCCTCTTTTCCCACTATTATATATCCTAAATTTTCTATTCCAAAATCTATACCTAATATTTTTTTTCACATAGTTTTCACATAGTTTTCACATGTTATTCACATGTTATTCACATAGTAAATAATACCCTATTTTTCATACTTTCTAACTAAATTTAATTCATTTTTGATAAGATATTCACATGTGAACAAAGGAGCTATTATTGCTATATGAAGAAATTCTTTCACTTTTAAAAAACGAAATATCTAAAAAGGAATATAACAGATATATAAAAAATTTAAAATTTGATGAAAACAATTCAAAAAGTAACTTTATAACATTTATAGCTCCAAATCCAATAATAGCAAAATGGATTCAAACAAAATATACAAAAAAATTAGCCCATTTTTTTGAAATAAAAACAGGAATCAAACCAGAAATATCCATACAAAATTCATCCAAAAAAAAAATATATATAAATAACCCTAAAAAAATAAATACAAAAAACTCAACAATTTTAAACCCAACTTTTACACTTGAAAGTTTTGTTGTGGGAAGTTCCAATCAAATGGCATATGCACTTTGTGAAAGTATATCAAAAAAACCAGCCCAAGACTATAATCCTCTTTTTATCTATGGTATGAGCGGACTTGGAAAGACTCATCTTTTACAAGCTGTTGGAAATGAAGCCACAAAAAATGGACAAATAGTTATCTACACAACAAGTGAACAATTTATGAATGACTTTACACTAAATCTTAGAAATAAAACTCCAGATAGATTTAGAGAAAAATACAGAGAATGTGATTATCTTTTGATAGATGACATACAGTTTTTAAGCGGAAAAGAACAGACTCAAGAAGAGTTTTTTCACACTTTCAACGAACTTTACTCAAACAACAAACAAATAGTTTTAACTTCCGACAAAGCACCAAAAAAAATAGCAGGATTTGAAGATAGACTTAGAAGTAGATTTGAATGGGGTATGCTTGTAAATATCCAACCACCAGAACTTGAAACAAAAATATCCATTATCCAAAAAAAATGTGAATTAAACGGCATAAAGATAGACCAAGAAATAGTAAACTATATAGCCACAAATCTAGGCGAAAACATAAGAGAGATAGAGGGAGTTATAACAAGTATCTACAGTTACTCAACACTTATGAACCAAAAAATAACAATAGACTTTGTAAGAAATATCATAAAAGACCAGATAAAATCACAAAAAGAAAACATCACTATAGAACAAATAATCAAAATTATATCCCTTGAACTTAACATAAAACCAAGTGATATAAAAAGTAAAAAAAGAAATAAAGATATAGTTGAAGCTAGAAGAATAGTCATATATTTAGCAAGAAAACTCACACCTAACTCAACACCTGTTTTAGCTCAATACTTCAATATGAAAGATCATACAGCTATAAGCCATAATATTAAAAAAATAAATCAACTCATAGAAGAAGATGAAAACTTTAAACTAAAAGTAGAAGAGTTAAAGAGTAAAATATTAACTTTAAACTAAAAATGTGAATAACTCACAACATATCAAATTAGTTTTTCAACCTAAAAACAGTAGAATATCGTCATTTAGTAGCACTTTTCACATTTTCAACAAGAGCTACTACTAATACTAAATTTATTTTATATATAAAAAGGAAACTCAATGAAAATTAAAATAAATAAAAATGTCTTGGAACATATGCTTATTAATTGTCAAAATTTTTTAGACAAAAAAGATTCCTCTTCTATAACTTCACATATTCTTTTAGTATCAGAAGATAATATCTTTAAAATAAAAGCAACAGATTATGAAATAGGTATCTTTATGCAAACTAGCAACTATAAATCAATAGAAGATGGTAAAGCTAGTGCAAACGGTAAAAAAATACTAGATATGATAAAGGTTTTAAAAGATGATGATGTAACTTTAGAAGTGACAAAAAATAACTTAATAATTAAGCAAAAAGATACCAACTATAAACTATCTATGTTTAATACCGAAGAATATCCAGAGTTTCCAACAACTAAAAATAAATCAAAATTTGAAATAAATCCTATGGATTTTTTACAATCTATCAAAAAGGTATTACCAGCTATAGATACAAACAATCCAAAATATGAACTAAATGGTGCTTTAATAGATTTAAAAGATAATAAAATCAATTTTGTAGGAACAGATACAAAAAGATTAGCTCTAATTACGCTAGAAGAATCTATAAAAAATAATATATCTTTAATAATTCCTAGAAAAGCTATTGGAGAGATACAAAAACTATTCTTTGATGAAATGAAAATCTTTTATAACAAAAATGTTATGATAATAGAAAGTGAGAGTTTTTCTTTCTTTACAAAACTTATAAATGGAAAATATCCCGACTATAAAAGAATAATACCTCAGAAAATGAGTTATCAATTAACTCTAAACAAAGAAAAAATGATTGAACATTTAAAACAAATATCCATAGTGTCAAATGAGATGAAAATAACTTTTAATAATGACTCTATAGTATTTGAAAGCTTAAATGAAAATAGTGGAGAAGGTAGAACAAAACTTGATTATATTTGTAATCTCCCAGAAAGTATCTACATAAATGTAAATAGTAGATATATTTTAGACTTCTTAACAAATATAGATGAAAGTGAGTTTACCTTAGGATATAATGATTCAACACTACCATTTTTACTAATAAGTAACAATTTTAAAACAATAGTAATGCCAATCATAAGATAGGAAAAAAGATGAAAAACAAACAAAATTATGGAGCAAATAATATAAAGGTTCTAAAAGGATTAGAAGCGGTTAGAAAAAGACCAGGTATGTATATAGGTGATACAAACATAAATGGACTTCATCATATGATTTACGAAGTTGTAGATAACTCTATAGATGAAGCTATGGCAGGATACTGTAATAAAATAACTATAGAAATAACACAAGAGGGTTCAGCTATTATAAGTGATAATGGTCGCGGTATTCCAACAGAAATACATCCAACTGAAAAGATAAGTGCTGCAACACTTGTTTTAACAGTTTTACATGCAGGTGGTAAATTTGATAAAGATATTTATAAAGTTTCAGGTGGACTTCACGGAGTTGGTGTTTCAGTTGTAAATGCACTTTCTAAAAAACTAATACTAAAAATAAATCGAAATGGTAAAAAATATCAACAAGAATTTAAAAAAGGTATTCCTGTAACAGAACTTGAAATAGTAGGTGATACAAATAGAACAGGAACTACTGTTGAATTTTGGCCAGATGATACTATCTTTGAAATAACAGAGTTTAACTATAACACACTTTCTAAAAGATTTAAAGAATTAGCATATCTAAATCCAAAAATAACCATAGTTTTTAAAGACCATAAAGTAAGCAAGGAAGAAATTTATCACTTTGAAGGTGGAACAAAACAATTTGTTGAGGATTTAAACAAAGCAGATGCTATCATAAAACCTCTTCAAATCCAAGATAAGGTAGATAACATAGAACTAGACATAGCACTTTTATACAATACAACATATCAAGAAAAACTTTATTCCTTTGTAAACAATATAAAAACTCCCGAAGGTGGAACACACGAAGCTGGATTTAGGGCGGGACTTACAAGAGCAATATCAAAATATGCATCAAACAATGCTACAGCAAAAGAAAAAGATATAAAAATAACAGGTGATGATGTAAGAGAGGGACTTATAGCTATAGTTAGTGTAAAAATTCCAGAACCTCAATTTGAAGGACAAACAAAGGGAAAACTTGGAAGCTCTTATGTTAGACCAATAGTTCAAAAATTAACAAACGAAGCTTTAAGTAAATATTTTGAGGAAAATCCTATTGAAGCAAAAGCAATTATAAATAAAGCTTTTGCGGCTGCAAAAGGTAGGGAGGCTGCCAAAAAAGCTAGAGAATTAACAAGAAAAAAAGATAGTATATCGGTAGGAACACTTCCGGGAAAACTCGCTGATTGTCAAAGTAAAGATGCAACTATTAGTGAGTTATACCTTGTAGAGGGAGATAGTGCAGGGGGGAGTGCAAAACAAGGAAGAGATAGAGTTTTTCAAGCAATACTTCCACTAAAGGGTAAAATTTTAAATGTAGAAAAAAGTAGAATAGATAAGATATTAAAATCCGATGAGATAACAAATATTATAACAGCTTTAGGATGTGGTATTGGTGAAGAATTTAACGAAAAAAAACTAAGATATCACAAAATCATAGTTATGACAGATGCCGATGTTGACGGTAGTCATATACAAACTTTACTTTTAACTTTTTTATTTAGATTTTTAAAACCAGTTATAGAAAAAGGGTATGTTTATTTAGCTCAACCACCGCTTTATAGATATAAAAAAGGGAAAAAAGAGATATATTTAAAAGATGATAAGGCTATGAGTGAATTTTTGATAAAAACCGGTATAGAAAGCTTTAAATTTGAAGGAATGGGTAAAAAAGATTTAGCAGAGCTATTTAAAATAGTATCAGCTTACAGAAATGTTTTAAAAGAACTTGAAAAAAGATTTCATATTGTAGAGGTAGTTCAACACTTAATAGAAAATCCAGATATCATAGCTTTAAAAGGTAAAGAACTCTATAAAAAGATAGAAGAATATATTAACTCTTTAGGATTTAACATACTTAACAAATATATAGATAATGAGTTGGTCCATCTTTATATACAAACAAATGATGGACTTGAAGAAATAAAGATAGATGACAACCTTTTTACATCTCCACTTTATACCGAGGCAGTTTATATAAATGAAAAAATAAAAAAAAGGAATATAAAACTATCTAACAGTGAACTTTTAACTATGCTTGAAAATATAGAAAAAAACGCGAAAAAAGGTGCATATATCCAAAGATATAAAGGTTTAGGTGAGATGAACCCTGAGCAACTTTGGGAAACAACTATGGATCCTGAAAATAGAAGACTTTTAAGAATAACAGTAAACAATGCAGAAGTTGCTAGTGATACATTTACACTATTTATGGGTGATGAGGTAGAGCCAAGAAGAAACTATATCCAAACTCATGCAAAAGATGTCAAACATTTAGATGTATAAAGGTATTGTATGAAATATGGTGAAAAAGAGATAATTGAGTTTGATGTGGAAAAAGATTTTGAGATTTGGCCAAATAAAAATAAAAAAAAACTATACTATAAAAATAACTCTACCTGAATTTATGTGTATGTGTCCTAGAAGTGGATATCCAGACTTTGCTACTATTTATGTAGAGTATATACCCGATAAGTTTGTAGTAGAGCTTAAAGCTTTAAAACTTTATATAAATAGTTTTTCAAAAAGATATATTTCTCACGAAGATAGTGTAAATGAGATATATGATTTATTAGAAAAAAAGTTAAAACCAAAAAGCTTAAAAGTAATAGCAGATTTTAACCCTAGAGGAAATGTTCATACTATTGTAGAGATAGATAGTGAGAAGATAGATGTTAAATCCTAAACTTTCAGAACTTATATTTTCCGCATTATCTATACAAAGATGGAATGATTATCCAAGGATAGTGAAGTTTGTTGAACTAGATAAGCAGACTCATAAATTTATTATTGCTTTCTTGCTTGGAAAAATAGAAGTTTCACAAGGAAAACAAATAGATTTTTTAGCTTTGATAGAGGCTGGAGTTTTTGAGTTTCTAAGGCGAGTAGTTGTAATAGATATAAGGCCAGATATCTTTAGAGTAATACTAAAAGAAAAGAGGGATGAAGTGAAGCTAGTTCCTATCTTGCTACAAGATGGGAGTTTTCTATCATATATCAAACAAGTAAATTTTTAAATGATATCAAAAGTATTCAGAGGACAGTTGAAGAGGAAATAGAGGATTATTTTGAGCTTTTAGGAGTCAAAAAGATAGCCTTGCAACAGAAACTTTTAAAGTTTTTAAGTTTAAGCGGAAAACCTAGATTTGAAAAAAAATGGGTTCAGATTCCAAGAATTACGAAAACTTCAGTTTTGGGACATATGTTGATAGTGTGGAGAAGTATCTAAAAGACTCCTCCCAAGATGACTGCGGCACATAAGCAATCTAGTTGTGCTGCTGTGTTCCCACCCTGACACGGTGACTAGAAAACCTATTGCACAGGTCTTGGAAGAAGCAAGAAGATTGTAACATAAATAGATAAATATTAGATTAAAAAGAGGTTATATTGAAAATTTTTACATATAAATTTTAAAAAGTAGGGGTTTAGTTACCTCTACTTCCTGGTTTATAAGCTTTGCTTTTAGTTTTACAAAGTGGACAGTTATCTGGTTCATATATCTCAAATATAAAATCATCTAGTGCAAAAAAAGGCACATCATCAGGTAATTTACAGTTTGGTTTTTTTTCAAAAGTTGAGCCATATCTTTTACAAAAACCTCTGTTTGCAAGTGCGGCAAATGCTACTATCTTAGCACCATTATTTTTAACTGCTTGGCTACTTTCTACTGCACTTTTGCCTGTTGTTATGATATCTTCACATATAAGTATATTTTCACCTTTGCTTACTTCAAAACCTCTTCTTAGAGTCATAACTCCATTAACTCTTTCTGTAAAGATAAATCTAACCTCAAGAGCTGATGCTAACTCATATCCAGCAAGTATTCCGCCAAGTGCAGGTGAGCAAACAGTATCAACCTTTATGTTAGCTTTTTTTATCATATTTGCAAGTTCCACTGCTAAAAGTTTTGCAGTTTTTGGGTTTTCTAAAACCTTTGCACTCTGAAGATAATACTTTGAGTGATTACCACTACTTAAAAGAAAGTGTCCCTCTAGGTAAGCTTTTGCATCTTTATATATCTTTTCTATATCTAAGCTCATAGCTATACTTTCATAAGTTCTTGCTTTTTTTCTTTTACAAGTTTATCAACCTCTGCTATCGCCTCATCAGTTATTTTTTGAACTTGTTCATAAGCTTTTTTACCCTCATCTTCTGTTATTTCTTTATCTTTTTCTAAAGCTTTTATTTTATTGTTAGCATCTTTTCTTATATTTCTTATAGCAACTTTTGCTTTTTCTCCAAAAGCTTTTGCCTGTTTTGCTCCGGCCTCTCTTTGCTCAACAGTCATAGGAGGGAAAAAAAGCTTTATAGCTTCACCATTGTTGTTGGGATTTACTCCTATATTTGCTGATTGTATGGCTTTTTCTATATTAGAAAGAAGATTTTTCTCCCAAGGTGAAATAGTAATAGTAGTAGCATCAGTTACTAAAACTGAACCTACTTGGTTTAAAGGAGTAGGATTTCCATAGTAGTCTATTTTAATATTATCAACTATTTGAGTCGAAACTTTTCCACTTCTAATAGTTATAAAATCCCTCTTTAATGCCTCTAATGATTTTTCATTTGATTTTCTTTGATGGCTATATATCTCTTCTAAGCTCATAAAAACTCCTTATTTTGTTTCTTTTGGTGCAGTTGGTGCTTTTTTAGTATCTATCTTTGGTGTTGTAGGAACCGCAGGTATAACTTTTTCCTTTTTCATCTCCTCAACAATAGAGCCTTTTTTTGCTTGGTTGTAAAGATAACCTAAAGCTAAAGTATTTATTATAAAAATAATAGCAAGAGTAAAGGTAAGTTTAGTTAAAAAACCTGCCGGTCCTTTTGCTCCAAAGAGTGATTCATTGCTTCCACTATATGCTCCCAAACCTATAGATGAACTTTTTTGCAAAAGCACAATAACTGTCAAAATAGCTGCTAAAATAAACTGTAATACTAACAAAATTGATGTCATAGTTAAAACCTTTTTGTGTATAATTGGTGCCGATTATACACAAAAAAGATAATAGGAAGATAAAACCTTGTATAAATTTCCGCATATAAGGGAGTTTTCTAAAAACTCAAAATACTATCATAATTATAACTTTTTACAAAAAGAGATTGCAAAAGAGCTTATAAAAAAAGTAAATTTTCAACCTAAAAAGATCTTAGATATTGGATGTGGTGACGGAGTAGTTTACTCTATGGTTGATTGGGAGTTTGAAAAGTTTGTTGGGGTTGATTTTTCAAAAGAGATGTTGTCTTTACATCAAAAAGGTGAAAAAATTTTTTTACTACAAAGAGACTTTGATAGGTTGGATAGTTTATTTTATAAAAAATTTGATTTGGTTGTATCATCTTCATCTTTGCAATGGTCAAAAAATATAGTTAAGATGATTGATAAGATTCAAAAAAACTCCAAAAATTTTGTGGTTGCATTTTTTTGTAATGGAACTTTTAAGAGTTTAAGAGAGTGGTTTAGTTTAGAAACATTTTTACCAAATAAAAAAGATATACTTTCTATTTTGGATAGAAATATTTTTTATGAAACTAAAAAATATAGCTTAAGGTTTAACTCTACTATTGAGCAGTTAAGATATATAAAAAGAAGTGGTGTAAGTGGAGGAGTAAGAAAAGTGAGTGTAAAAAAGCTCAGAGATTTTATAAAAAGCTATGATAAAAAAGAGTTGGAGTTTGAAGTTGTTTTTATGATAAAAACTCCTTAAACTCATCTATATAAAATTCCCAATTTATAGGTAAAAGCTTTACTGTATCACCTTTTTTTAATCTAAAAGTATCCTTGTCTAAGATGATAAAACTATTGCAGTGATTTAAGACATTTACCATATTGGGTGAAAATTGTTTTGCTATGTTAAATTTCTCTCCATCAAAAAATCCGGGGATTACTGTAGCAACTGTTCTATTTTTTGTAAGATTTTCAGATATCTTTGTCTTTATATAGTTTAAATAAGGAGTGTTAATCCCTTTTAAGTGGTTTATAACTATTTTTCCAAATATCTCAAAGTTTAGTGATGCTGCAAGAGGATTTCCCGGTAGATTTAGTATCAAAGTATCATCTATTTTTCCAAAAGTAGTTGGTTTACCGGGCTTTATCTCAACTTTATCAAAAAAAGTTTCAAATCCAAAAGCTTTAAATGCCTCTTTTGTGAAGTCAGCTTCTCCAACACTCACTCCACCACTTGTTATAATTAAGTCATATCCTAGTGAGTTTTTTACCAACTTTTTCATATCTTCAAGTGAGTCTTGACTTTTTCCTATAAAAGTTACATCACAACCCAACTCTTTTACTCTTAAAATGAAGTAAGGTGTATTTGAGTTATATATTTGTGAACCTTTTAAACTTTCATAAGGCATTTTTAGCTCATTTCCACTTGCAAAAATTGCAACTTTTGGAGTTTTAAAAACCTCTATATAAGTAATTCCTTGTGATGCTAAGAGTGAGATGAAGTTTGAAGTTATTTTATCTCCTTTTCTTATAATAACCTCACCCTTTTTTATATCTTCACCCTTTTGTCTGATATTTGCTCCCTTTTTTACACTCTTTTTTATTATGATAGAGTTAGTTTCTATCTCACAGTTTTCTTGAGGTATAACAGTTTCTACTGATGGCGGAGTTTTAGCTCCTGTGGTTATTTTAATACACTCTCCATCTTTTAAGGTTATGTCTTTGTCATCTCCGGCTAAGATTTTTCCTACTATTTTATAATTGTCAAATTTACCCTTTAATCCATAACCATCCATAGCAGAGTTATTAAATCTTGGCAAAGATATAGATGCTTTTAAAGTTTTTGAGGATATCTTTCCCAAAGCATTTTCAAGTGGTAAGATTTCTGTTTTTCTTAAAACCTTTTGAGTTATAATCTTTTTTATACCTTCATAAATGGTTACTTTCATAAAATGTGCCTTAGATAGAATTTAAAAGAATGCTTATCTTTCTTGAGTGATATTTTAGCAGATATATTTTAAGAGCTTTTTTTGCTATACCTTTTTGGTTGAGTTTTATTTTTGATTTTGCATAAATTATCCAAGCTTTTTCTTTTTTAGGTTTTCTATTTGTTGCTACTATTGCCCACTTTGAAGCTTTTTGATAATCTTTGTTTTTAAAGTAGTAGTTAGCTAAA
The DNA here is from genome assembly GCA_964622255.1 of uncultured Campylobacterales bacterium. GTDB lineage: Bacteria > Campylobacterota > Campylobacteria > Campylobacterales > QNZT01 > SZUA-1377. The sequence goes on along the minus strand of CAZUPK010000066.1, from coordinate 254 downwards.
TCTAAAGCAGTTTGATAGGTTGGTTTTTTCTTTTCTAATATCATTAGAATATTTAGTGAATTTTCTTTTAAAACTTTTTCCTCATCTAAAGTAATTTTTTTTACTTTTACAGTTTTTACTTTTACAGTTTTTGGTTTTACAGTTTTTGGTTTTATAAGTTTTTTTTCTTCTACTTTAACTTTTTTCATCTCCTTGATAACTGGAGAAATTTTTCTTATAACTATATTTTTTTTTACTTTTTTTTTATTTTTAAT
>CAZUPK010000065.1:0-6468 GCA_964622255.1 uncultured Campylobacterales bacterium | reverse complement strand
TGAAAAAGCTTAAAAAAGATATTAAAATTTTGGAAAAGGAAAAAGATCTTTTCATATCGTAGTGGTTTTTAGATATTGTTGTATTTTATTTTATAAGGTTTGAGGAGTAGTTGTAATGATGCCTAAAATATTTTTAGCAGCTTTGTTTGCTTTTACTATAACCGCCTGTACACATTCACCTTATACAAACAGACAGCAACTTATACTCATTTCCCCTACTCAAGAGATGCAAATGGGGTATAAAGCTGAGCAGGATATACTTAGAAAATCAAGTATAAACAGAGATTTAAAACAAAATGCTATGGTTAGAAGAGTAGGGCAAAATATAGCGAGAGTGGCAAATCAGCCAAACTATAGATGGAGTTTTCATGTTATAAATGGTAAAGAGATAAATGCTTTTTGTCTTCCCGGAGGAAAAGTATTTGTTTATACAGGTTTGTTAAAAATAATCGATAATGAATCTCAACTTGCAACCGTTATGGCTCACGAGGTAGCACATGCGATAGCAAGACATGGTGCTGAGAGAATGAGTATGATGCAGTTGGGGGATTGGGGGAGGAAATTTATTATAAAAGCAGCAGGTGTGAAGTATCAAAATATCATAAATCAAGTTTATGGTATCAGTGCAAACTATGGAGTATTTTTACCATATAGTAGAAGTTTTGAATATGAAGCAGATGAGATAGGTTTGTATCTTATGGCAAAAGCCGGATATGATCCAAGAGAGGCTATAAAGTTTTGGGAAAAGATGATGCAAGCAACAAGAAATATGAGAAAACCACCAGAGTTTGCTTCTACTCACCCAAGCGATATAAATAGAATAAGAAGACTACAAGCTTTGTTACCAAGAGCAATGCAGTATTATAATCAATCAAGAAGGTGAAGGAAGATAGTTGAACAAGCAGGAAAAAATAGTTGAGATGTTTAACGATATCTCAAGAACATATGATGTTGCAAATAGGATTTTGAGTTTTGGAATTGATAGAAAGTGGAGAGAGATAGCTTGTAATAGATGCTATGAGATATATGATAAAAATAGGTTGGATATCATCTTAGATGTGGCTTGTGGCACAGGAGATATGTGTGAAAATTGGGATAAGTTTGCAAAACAAAAAGAGATCAAAGTAGAAAAGATTATAGGTGCCGATCCCTCAACCGGTATGCTGGAAGAGGCGAAGAAAAAGGGATTGAATGCTACTCTCGTGGAAGCTGAAGCTAAAGATTTGCCATTTAAAGATGATAGTGTGGATATCTTAAGTATCTCTTACGGACTTAGAAATGTTGTAGATAGAAAAGAGGGATTAAAGGAATTTTATAGAGTTTTAAAATCCGGAGGACTTTTGGTGATTTTAGAGTTTACAAAGTTAAAAAAACAGACTTTTTTAGGTATGACAAGGGATTTTTATATAAAAAGAGTTCTTCCGCTTATTGGCGGACTTTTATCTAAAAACTTTTTGGCATATACTTATCTTCCAAACTCCATAGATGGATTTTTAACTAAAGAGGATTTGGTAGAAGAACTAGAAGAGATAGGTTTTGATGTTTTAGAGGCTAAAGGATATTCTATGGATATATCTACGATGTTTGTAGCTAGGAAGTAAATGGAAATAGGGGATAATATAACTGCAAAAAATGCTAACTGGAAGTTTGGTGGTGATACTGTTAAAAACTTTGAAAAGCATATAAGAAAGTCGGTTCCTTACTATGAAGATGGGCATAAACTTATAGAAAGTGTTAGTGATTTTTTTATAAAAGATGATTCAAAAGTTTATGAGTTAGGTTCATCTACCGGAAAACTTATATATTCACTTTCAAAAAGGCATCAACACAGAAAAGATGCTTTTTTTTATGGTATAGAGATAGAAAAAGATATGTATGAATATGCTAAGAGTCGTTATCAAAATGCTAACTTAGAGTTCTTGTGTGAAGATATAAATCTTTTTGATATGCAAAAGAGTGATTTTATTGTTTCTTATTATACTGTTCAATTTATCCACCCAAAACATAGACAACTTCTGATAGATAAGGTATATAACTTGCTTGAGTGGGGTGGGGCATTTGTTATGTTTGAAAAGGTTAGAGCAAATGATGCTAGATTTCAAGATATCATAACCACTTTGTATATGGACTTTAAACTTGAAAATGGATACTCTGCTGATGAAATAGTTGCAAAACAAAGAAGCTTAAAGGGAGTTTTAGAACCATTTTCTTCAAATGCAAATGTGCAGATGCTAAAAAGAGCAGGATTTGAAGATATCTTAACAATTTTTAAGCATCTTAACTTTGAAGGTATTTTAGCTATAAAATGACTAAAGAGAGTTTTATAAAGACAGTTTAGCCATTTAGCAGACAGTATCTTTGTATGGTTCGTATGGGCTAATGATTTATAACCATCGTTGTATATCCCATTTTTCTATTTTTTTCAATTTCAATGGCAGTAGTAGCGATGATACTAAATGGCTTAGGATATGCAAATAAACAGCTCTATTTAACTCCTCGTTTTTTTGAAAAAAAAGCATTAAAACAACTATTTCAAGTTGATAGTATAGAGGCTAAACAGTTCAATAAAGAAACTCTTGGTAGAACACTAGATAAACTCTTTAAGTATGGTATAAGTAAACTTTATGAAAAAATAGCTAAATATACACTACAAGTGCTAAACTTTACACCATCAACAATCCCACCTTGATGGCACAAGCTTCCACCTTGGTGCTAAGTATCCAAACCAAAAGATAAAGAACGAGGAGGATGAGATTATCACTAAAGATGAAACATCATCTAAAAGTGAGAGTAAAACAGAAGATGAAGAGAATAAACCAAATCAAATCTCTCTTACTCCAAGATCAAGATATAGTAGAGACCACCCATCCTAATCTAAATCGAGTAGTCCTTAATCTTATAGTAGAACAATATTGGCAGTATCATAAAATTGAAAATAAAATAGAAAAATGAGATGCACAATGACGGAATACTAAAAAATTTATGCTTTTTGTGATATAATTTTTTTTATGAAAGTTATAGAAGTATCAAGAAGACGATTTTTACAAGGTAGTGTGGCTCTTTGTGTCTATGCTACCTCTTCATCTGCACTTACATTTTTGCCGGATAGTATTACACAATCAACAAGTAAATTTGCAGAGGATATAAGAGTAACTCCTTTTCTTTGCAATATGTGTAGAAACAAGTGTGCAGGTTTTGCAAGAGTTGAAGAAGAGATAGTAACAAAGATAGACCCAAATCCTCTCTTTCCAAAATCAAGAAATATGATTTGTCCTAAAGGCAATGCCGGTATTCAAGCTCTTTATGATAAAGATAGACTCAAATATCCTCTTATAAGGGTAGGGGATAGAGGTTCTGGTCAATACAAAAAAGTTACTTGGGATGAAGCTTATGAATATATAAAAAATAAGTTAGTCAAGATACTTGATGAAGAAAAAGATAATCGTTCAACCATAGCATATTGCAATGGAGAGGGATTTAACAAAGATGAACTTATCTCATTTTTTGGCGGAAAGCTTGGAAGTAGTAACTTTTTGGATGAGGGTTCTATCTGTCTAAATACTAAACTTGGAGCTACAGTTTTAACCATAGGCGATGTTGGCGAGATGGATGTAGCTGGAAGTGATTTTGTAGTAATAGTTGGTGCAAATAGATTTGAGAGTTTGATAACTCCAGATAGTGTGGATTTGATAAAAACAGATAAGAAGATAGTTGTTTTAGATCCACGAGCAACTGTTACAGCTTTGAAAGCAGATGAGTATTTACCGATAAATCCCGGAACAGATTTGGCTATCTGTTTAGCTATGAGCTATGTTGCTATAAAAGAAAATCTATATGATAGAGAGTTTGTGAAAAAATATTTTGAAGATTTTGATAAATATCAAAAGCATATACTTGATAGCAAATACACTCCAAAATGGGCTGAGAGCAAAACAAAAGTCCCTGCAAAAAAGATAGAAAAGTTAGCAAAAGAGTTTTTTAGTGCAAAAAGACCTCTATTTTATCTTGGAAGAAGAAGTGTTTGGTCAAAGAGTGATTTTCAACTTCGTCGAACAATGGTGCTTTTAAATGCACTTGCAGGAAGTATAAACCGTAAAGGTGGAATAATATTTGGTAAACCTATCAAGATAAATTATGACTATGAAGAGTTAAATACTCCTATCTATGAAAATGCAAAAGAGAGATTTGATCTTGACGGCATAGTTTATGGCTCAAACAAAGGTGGAAGTTGGCTTAACTTTAGAGAAAAAATCTTAAGTGGCAAAGCCCCTTATCCTATAAGAGCTATGTTTATAAGAAAACACAACCTGATGCAGAATATGCCAAATGTTAAAAAAACTCAGCAGTTGTTAAAAAAGATGGATTTAGTAGTGGTGATGGATACTATGCCAACTGATACTGCTATTATGGCAGATGTTATTCTTCCAGAATGCACATATCTTGAGAGAGAAGATCTAGTAGTTAGTTTTGGAAAACTTGAGCCATCTTTAGCTTTAAGGCAGAGAGTTTTAAAACCTATGTATCATACAAAAACTATGCAAGATATTTTAAAAGGGCTTGGTAAAAAACTAAATAAACCGCTTTTTGAGATAAGCAAAAAGCACGATAAAGAGTTACAAGAAAGTATCAAAGAGTTAGGAGAAGAAAAAGCTTTTGTTGAGGGTGGATATGATTTGAGCGAACTTTATAAAAAAGATATTAGTGAAAGAAATAAAGAGTTGATAGTTAAAAACTTTGGTAAAAAAGCATATAAAAGTTTAAAAGAAAAGGGTGTTTGGTATCCTTATATGGAAAAATATCATAAAGAAAAGTTTAATAACTTCTACGAGTATTATCCAGAAGATAAAAAACACTATACGGTAGATAAAAAATTTAAAGTCAAATGCTATCTTAAAAAGTTAAAAGATAAAGGATATGAACCAATGCCAACTTGGAAAGATGAGTATGACTTTAAAGTGGAAAAAGGCAAATTTAGATTTTTAACCGGAAGATATGTTATGTTTACTCAAAGTGCAACTACTAACAATATAATGCTAAGAGATTTGATGGCAACAAATCATCTGTGGATAAATGATAAAAAAGCAAAAGAGTTAAAGATAAAACTTGGTGATATGGTTGAGGTAAAAAGTAGCATAGGAAAGGTAAGAGTAAAGGCATATCCAACAAATAAAATCCATCCTGAAGTTGTTTGGTTTGCTCACGGATTTAACTCACAAAGTTATCATATGAAAAATTCTTGTGATAAAGGGGCAAATGACAATCAAATCATAGAAGACAGGTTTGAAAAGATATATGGGTGTGCAACTATGCATCATACAGATGTTGAGATAAGGAAGGTATGATGGCAAGATATGCTATGGCATTTGATTATAAACTTTGTATAAACTGCAAAGCTTGTGAAGTTGCTTGTAAAGAGGAAAATGGAGTAGATTTAGGAGCGAAAAGTCATAGACTCTGGATAGTTTCAAAAGAGCCTGAGGGTGATTTTTGGGAGTTAGATAGAAGTGTTGTTGAGTTTATGCCAACTCAGTGTAATCACTGCGAACATCCTTTATGTCTTGAGGCTTGTGATCAAAAGGCAATTTCTATAAAAGATAATGGAATAGTTATGATAGATAGAAATTTGTGTGAATTAGCTCAACTTTGTATGAGTGCATGTCCTTATGGAGCTATATATACTGATGAAAAAGCAAATGTAGCTGATAAATGCACATTTTGTTATGATACTAGACTTAGTCAAGGAAAAACAACAACTGCTTGTCAAATAACTTGTCCTAGTAAGGTAAGGATATTTGGTGATTTGGATGATCCAAACAGTGAAATAAGCAAAGTTTTAAAAACAAGAGAGTATTTTACTCTAAAGCCTGAAAAAGGAACAAAGCCAAAACTTTTTTATTTGAGATAAAAGAGACTAAGAAACTAAGTATTTTTCCTAATTTCTAAATTCTTCCCTCTCAATTTCTCAGTTTCTTTAAATACACAATTGTTTCACAAAAGTTTTTTACAATCTAGCCAAGAATTTAGAATGCTAAGTTGGTGTATGTTAAAATCTAAATTCTAAAATTAAATAAAGGAGAAGAAATGAAAAGTTTTCTTAAAATAGTTTTAGCTGGAGTTTTAGCTAGTGCTTTCGTTACAAGTGTTGCAAGTGCAGATGCTGCTAAAGGACAAAAGCTTTATAGCAAAAAGCTTAAAAAAGCTTGTGGTTTTAATGGTGCTGAATTTGCAAAAAAACATACTCAAGATGAGTGGAAAGCTATAGGGCTAGATGGATTAGAAGGGGAGATCAATAAACTTTGTCCAAGTGCGAAACCTTTAAAAAAGAAATATTTAAAAGATATTTTAGATTTTTCAATCAACTTTGCTAGTGATTCAGGAAATGTTCCTTCTTGCTAATAAAGCATAGATTTTAGCTGAGCTTTTTGCTCAGCTAATATTTTCTTAAAAGCCCCATTTTACAAAACAATT
>CAZUPK010000064.1:0-29304 GCA_964622255.1 uncultured Campylobacterales bacterium | reverse complement strand
TCTTACCACTTCAAGCTCTATGCAACTTTTATCAAAGCCAAAGAGACTTTGTAAAGTAAAAAGAAGTAGGAGTAACTTTTTCATAGTTATCTTACACAATAAAATTTATATGAATAATCTCTTCTACCCCAATTATTTTGTGAATTTGTAGGTAAATATAATCTCCAATAATCTGCACTGCCATCTTGGTATCCAGTTGCAGTCCAAACCCAGCCACCATAAGTGCAATTTCCTCTTGCACTTGCACAAAGATTTGCTATTTCACTTAAAGTAGGAAGTCTCCAACCTCCTCCCATCTCTGAGCAAGTATTTAATGCACTTTTATGATTTTTAGCATCTTGAAGATCTGAAATCTGTGTAGGATATCCTCCGCTGGCACTTGCTATGATGAGTTGATCTACATAAGTTTTTGTTGTAGCATCATTTGCATCTTCTGGGGCTCCTAAGTTTGTTATCTTAAACCCATGCATATCCAAGTTACCGTTACAAGTAGCTGTTACCACTACACTAACCGCACTGATAAAGAGCGCTCCTAAGATGAGTTTTGTTGTTTTTTTCATAATTTTCTCCTTATTGTTTTTTGAAATTTTTTTCTATATAGTTTGCTAAAGCCTCTATCTCATTGTTTGTTATGCCTCCGGCTACATACTGCATAATCTTTTTTCTTCCAGTGTAGCCATAAGCGGGATTTTTTTTGTAGGCTTTTAGTTTTTGAGCTAAAACAACCGCTTTTTGGTTAAAAAGAGGTTTGCTAACTCCCATTGCTTTTGCGCCACCCCACATGCCGTGACATCCCGCACACTTTGAAGTGTATAGTTTTTTGGGATTTATCGGTTTTGGAGGGATTGGTTTTGTATTTGCCACTGGAGGTGGCGGAGCGGGAGCTGTTTGGTTTTTATCTTTGAAAAGAGAAAAGAGTTTTGATTTGATAGAGTCAAACCTACATCCGCTGAAACTAAAGAGTATCACTATGGATAAAAAGAGTTGTTTCATAGAGTTCCTTTTTTATTATGATTTTATTTTTTTCAAAGCAAAAAGTATGCCAACAGGATGAAGATATTAACAAAAATAAGATTAAAATAAAATTATTTGATTAAATAATAATATTAAGTTGTTGATAAGAAGTGTTAAAAACACTTTGCAATAAAGTTTATCCCAAGGTCCAAAGAGGAAAGATTTATAGGCAGAGTGCCATTTACATCTACAAGCAAAAAGTTTCCTGCACTAACTTTGTAAGTTTTTGTATAGTCTGAAGATATGGTGCAACCATTTGAGACATTTGTATCTACTATATAGATCCAAAAATCATTTTTATCAGGTTTGAAAGGGTTGTCTATCTTTTTTGCTTCTACTCCCAAAGTAGGATCGGAAGCTATGGAGGTATATATGATATATGTGATATTGTTTTTTGTTATCGGGCCTTGTCTTTTTGTAAAGTTACTTTTTTTAGAGTTAAAGATCTTTCCAAAGGGATCTGAGTTTTTACTAAGATCTATGGGAAAACCGCTTTTTGAAAATTGATGCTCTATATCATCTACCACACCGTCCCCGTCCCAGTCAAAATCTTCTTCATTTAGTGTCCACTCGCCATGTATATTTTGAAGATTTGTTTGTATTGCTGATGCTGTTGAAAGCTCATTTGAGATTTTTGCTCTATTTTTTATATCGGAAAACTTTGGTATAGCCACTACCGATAGTATGCCTATTATTACGATAACGAAGATAAGCTCCGTTATCGTAAATGCACCTTTTTTCATAAGATATAGTCTTAGTTTACAGGTGTTATAGTAAGATAGTTGTTATTGCTATCTTTGACGGCTAACTGATTGTCAGCTGAAGGTTTTGCTTTTTGGTATTGGATATTTTTTACTCCTTCTATATCTATAAGTTTTAGATCTCCTGGATGTAAGATTTTTTGAGTTGCCGAAGCTCCGCTTTCTACAGTTATGTTTAGTGGTGAACCGTTAAATATCCAAACATCATTTTTATCAGGTCTTCCGTGAACATCGGTAGCCTTTTGGACTCCTGTTATATGGTTACTTGCTGCTCCTTCTATCATATAAACATCATATGTAACATTTGAATCACTAACATTTCCATCTTTGTTTAGATCGATAAATGCGGCGATCCTTAAACTATCACCCTGTTTAGAAATAGCTCCAAAAACACTCTTGTCCGTATTTGCTTTTTGATATGTTTGAGCTGAACTTGAACCAAAAGAGGTGTTGTGCCAATCTATGGCGATATTGTTTTTATCTTCCATATTAAACTCTATTTTGGCAGTTATTGCCGACTCTAAACCAGATAGTGCAGAATACTCGCTGTTTATTTTTGCTCTATCTTTTATATTACCAAACTTAGGTATTGCTGTTGCGGCTAAAATACCTATGATAATGATCACAAAGATTAACTCTACCATTGAAAATGCTTTTCTTTTCATACCAAAATCCTTTATTTTTTTGTTTCTAATGTAAATCGACAAAAAATTGTTTTTCTTTAGCTTATTTTTTATATTATTTACAAATGTGATAAAATTCAGCATTAGATTAGATAAAATAAAGGAAGTATATGAGAAAATTATCTTTTGTTTACTTACCACTACTGTTTTTGGTGTATCTTGTTACGGAGACGGTTTTGAAGTTAAATCACTCTTCACTTTGTCACTCAAAAGGGTGTGAGTTAGCCGGAGGGCTTTTAAATATACCTGCTATTTGGCTTAACTATATAGGTGTGCTATCAGCAGTAGTGCTTTTTTTGTTTGGGTATTTTACATACATAAGAGCTTTTTCAAAAAGATATTTTTTTATATTGCTTAGTGCTATGATAGTATTTGAGACTATTATGATAGGGTATCAATACTTTGCATCTCCAGAGCTTTGTAAGTTTTGCTTAGGTGTTTATAGTTCACTCTTGATTATAGCTTTATTTACTATGAGAGAAAAGTTTTTCTTTTTACTTCCGGCTATTTTAGCACCTTTAACAGCTTTATATCTACTTGCTATACCGGTATCGAAAAGTTTTATAGGAGATGGTGGTAACTATCTTATCCAGTCTAAAACTTGTCCTCATTGTAAAAAGGTAAAAGAGTTTTTAAAAAAAGAGGGTATAGAGTATAAAAAACTTGATGCTAAAAGTATAGAGGCTAGAAATTTTATAAAGTATTTGGGATATGAAACCATACCTGTTTTGGTTATAAAAAATGATAGGGAGGTGGAGATAATAAATGGAGATGTGGATATTATAAAGTATTTTTCAAAGGATAAAGAAAATACTCAAAATACTCAAACTAAAAATACTCAAGCGGTTTCTGCACCAGTAGATCTTCTTGGTGGTGCTAGTAAGAGTGATGATGGATGTGGTATAGAGCTTTTAGAAGAGAAAAGTTGTGATAGAGATGAAAAATGACTAAGGCTTATACTGAAGCTTATAAAAAAATAAAAGATGCAAAAAATATAGTGTTAGCTACCCATATAAATCCTGATGGAGATACTATCTCCTCTGCACTTGCAATGTATGCTGTTTTAAAAAGGATGGGTAAAAAGGTCTATCTTTACAATAGTTCTAGTCAGTTGCCTATGGAATATGATTTTTTACCAAATTTTAAAAGGTTTAAGTCTGTTTTGCCTTCAAAATATGATTTGTTGATAGCTTTGGATAGTGCTGATTTTAAAAGGTTGGGTATAGAAAAGGTTGAAAATGAGATAATAAATATAGATCACCATAAGTCAAATACAGACTATGGAACTTACAACATAGTAAATCCAAATCGTCCAAGTGCCTCTTTGGTTGTTTATGATTTTTTAACTAAAAATAATGAGCTTATAAGTAGAGATATAGCAACTTGTATCTATACCGGACTTGTTAGTGATACGGAGTTTTTTATCCATAGAGGTGTTGATGATAAAGTGTTCAAGATAGCATTCGAACTTGTAAAAATAGGTGTTGACCCAGTTAAGGTTGGGGAGAATCTAAAGCAAAGAAACTCTTTAGCAAAGCTTCGTTTAACCGAACTTTTTTTAAAAAGTATAGAGCTTAAAAAAGATGCTAAAGTTGGAGTGGGGAAAGTAACCCAAAGTGACTTTTTAAAAACAGGGGCCACTAAAAGTGATAGTGAACATTTGGTAAATATACTTATAAGCTTAGCCACTGTAAAATTAGCTCTATTTTTAAGAGAGCTTGATAACGGAGAGTATAAATTTTCACTAAGAAGTAAAGGAGATATCGATGTTTCTAAAATCGCTATAAAGTATGGTGGTGGTGGACATCATAATGCGGCTGGTTTTACCGCTTCGTTAGAAGCAAAATATGAAATAATAGAGGGGATGGATATATAAGATGTATGTTGATAGGAAAAGAACTGGTTTTAGGTTATACTTTTTTCTTTTTGTTATATTGGCTATATTTGCCGTGATGTATTTTTTGCAAAGTGATTCTAGGTTTGAGAAAGTTAAGCCTATAGTTGAGTTAGAAAAGACAATATATTGGAACCCTAAAAAGAGTTTTGAAATACCTATAAAAGATAACTATGGTTTAAGATCTGTTGAAGCTAGTTTTTATGATGGTGAAAATGAGGTAAAACTAGCTGAAAAATCTTTAAATGGGGAGAAAAAATATCGTTTAAAAGTAAATTTTCCAAAGTCCGGCATCTTAGCTAAAAACAATATCTTAAAACTAACAGTAATAGCTAGAGATAAAAGTCTTTGGGGTATGCTAAGGGGTAATAAAACTGTAAAAAAAGCTATAGTTCATATAGATAAGCAGAGACCTTCTGTTTTAGTTGTTGCAAATAGTTATGGTATTTCTAAAGGTGGAAGTGCAGTGGTTATCTTTAGAGCAAGAGATAAAAATTTGAAAAATGTCTATATAACTACAAATTTTAAGAAAAAGTTTATACCAAATCCCTTTTATAAAAAGGATTATTATATCTCTTTAATAGCTTGGCCTATTTTTCAAAAAAGTTTTACTGCTTGGGTTGTTGCAGAAGATAAAGCCGGAAATATCTCAAAACAAAGGGTGGCACTTTATTTGAAAAACAGAAAATATAGGGTTAGTTACATAAATGCAAAAGATAGTTTTATAGATGGAAAGATAGTTCAACTTGCAGAAGATAAACCAGAAGAGAGTGCTAAACTAAATAGACTTCAAAAGTTAAGATATGTCAATGAAACATATCGTATAGCAAATGAAGATTTGATAAGGAAGGTTACTACACCGGTTGATAATAATAAAATCGTTGATTTTAAAATAAATAGATTTTATCCTTTAAGAAATGGAAAGGTTGTTGGAACTTTTGGAGATCATAGGTATTATTATTACAAAACTAAAGATAATATAGTGAGTGAGTCATACCATATGGGGATAGATTTTGCAAGTGTAAAAGAGGCTGATATAGTCAGTTCAAATCGTGGTTTGACAGTGTTTGCAAAATATAACGGTATCTATGGAAATAATCTTATTATTTATCACGGTTTAGGATTTTACTCTCTTTATGGACACTGCAGTCAGTTTTTAACTGATAAAGGTGAGATAGTAAAGGCTAAGCAGATCGTGGCTAAGACAGGTATGACCGGACTCGCACTTGGAGATCATCTTCACTTTGGATTGATGGTTCAAGGAGTTATGGTTCGTCCTCAGGAGTGGATGGATAGTAGATGGATAAAGGCTAACATAACCGATGTTATAAAGAAAGCTAAAGAAATGATTGATTAAGTAGGAAGTAGGAAGTAGGAAGTAGGAAGTAGGAAGTAGGAAGTGAGGAGAGTTTATGAAGGTTAAGCAGAAAAAGATAAGAGTTTTTGATATAGTGGTTGATAAAGAAGCTAAGTTTTTCGAGTTTATGGATAAGAACTTACTTCTTATTAAAGATTATCTGCTTTTGATTGAGGGAGAGGTAACTCCTAAGATAAAAAAGTTTTTAGAAACAAATGGGCTTTGCTTTGTTTTATCAAGTGGGTGCAATATCAAAAAGATAGATAGTGCTAAAAGTTCAAAGGCTACTTTAACTTCTAAAAGTTCATCTACTTCGGCTCATTTAAAACAAGAAGGTCGTGCTAAGGAGCAAGTTGTTTATCAAGAAACTTTGGCAAAGAAGACTAAAGTTATAAATAAACCCATAAGAAGTGGTGAAATTTTAGAATATGATGGGGATATAGTTTCATTTTCAAGAGTAAATAGTGGTGCAAAAGTTATATGTGAGGGAAATGTAACTGTTCTTGAAACTATAGATGGAGTTGTTGAAGCAAATGGAGATTTTATCATATTAAAATCTATAGGAAAGGGATATGTTGTATTTAACGGAGATATTTTGGATAAAGATGAGTTTAGTGGTGGAAAGATTAAAAAGGTTATAAAGGCTATTGATGGTTATAAAATAGAGGATTTATAGGTTTGAAACAAAGCACTATAAAAAACTCTATAAACGGAGTGGGTATAGGACTTCACAAGGGGGTCCCTATAAAGATGACTCTTGAACCTTTAGAAGAGGGTAGAGGGGTTGTATTTTATAGAAGTGATATAGATGAATATATAGAGGCAAAACCGGAAAATGTTATAGATACTCGTATGGCTACGGTAGTTGGAACGGCTAAAGATAAGTTTGTTTCGACTATAGAACATCTTCTTTCTGCTATATATGCTTTTGGTATAGATAATATCCTTATAAAACTTGATTCTTATGAAGTTCCTATTATGGATGGAAGTAGTGCTAGTTTTTGTATGATGCTTCAAGAAGCAGGAAAAAAAGAGTTGAGTAAGGGTCGAAAAGTCATAATTTTAAGAGAAAAAGTTAGTGTAGAAGATGGTGAAAAATTTGTATCTTTAGAACCTGCTTTAACTCCTAGTTATGAGTTTAGTATAAGTTTTAATCATCCTGCTATTTCTAAACAGGAATATTTGTTTAATTTTTCAAAATCGAATTATTTAAATGAAATAGCAAGGGCTAGAACTTTTGGTTTTGTAAAAGATATACGGATGTTAAGGAAAAGTGATTTGGCTTTGGGTGGTAGTTTGGAAAATGCTATAGTTTTGGATGAAAGGAGGATACTAAACTTAGAAGGTTTAAGATATGAAAATGAGTTTGTAAGACATAAAATACTTGATGCTATAGGGGATTTGAGATTGCTTGGATATCCATATATAGCTTCTTATAAGTCATATGCAGGAAGTCACAACTTAAATCACGAGCTTACAAAAAAACTTTTTGATAATCCTAGTTCATATGAAATTGTCGAGCTAGAGGGTATCAAGGATATAGTATTTTATGATCAACACTAAAGTAGATGTTTTGGTTATATCGCTTGGAAGTCCTCTTTTGGTTGGGATATATTATGATAAAAGGCTCATAAAAAGTTATATAAAAAAAGAAAAAACTAGTGATGTTTTACCTATGATTTTTGATGAGATTTTAAAAGAGTTTCAGATAGGAAATCTTTTTTTTGCAAAAGGACCAGGAAGTTTTATGGCCATCAAAATAACTTATATATTTTTAAGAACACTATCTATAACTTTGGATATTCCTATTTTTGCAACAGATGGATTTAGCTTTAATAAAAATTCACCTATAAAAGCTGTTGGTAATCGTTTTTTTATGAAAAAAGATGATAATATCACCGTTGAAATTTTGAAGGATAGTTCCAAAGTAAAATTTTTTGAACTTCCAGATATATTAAATAAAACTATTTTTAGTGCAGATGTAGAGCCTTTATATGTTTTACCTGCTGTATAAGAGGATGAGTTGTGATTATAAAAGCACCAGCTACAAGTGCCAATCTTGGTCCTGGATTTGATACTTTAGGATTGGCAATAGATCTTAATAATGAAATCAAGGTAACTCCTAGCCGTTTTTTTAGTGTTTCGATAAAGGGAGAGGGTGCAAATAGGGCTAAAGTTAAAACAAATAATCAATTTATAAATATTTTTTATAACTTTTATACTAAACTTGTAGGTAAAAGAGATAATTTTAGATTTGAGTTTACAAATCATATTCCCTTTTCAAGAGGTTTGGGAAGTTCTTCAGCTGTTATCGTTTCGGCAATAGCTAGTGCTTATGAGATGGCAAATATAAAGCTTTCAAAAGAGGCTATTTTAAATAAAGCTTTATTTTATGAGCCTCATCCGGATAATATTGCACCGGCTACTTATGGAGGTTTTGTCTCCTCCCTTATATATAAAGATAGGGTTATTTCCCAAAAGAAGGAGATACCGGAATATTTAAAAGCAGTTGTTGTAATACCAAATAAACCTATGTCAACTAGTCAATCAAGGGGAAAACTTCCAAAGTTTCTATCTTTACAAAAGGCAGTTTTTAATATCTCTCATTCGACTGTTTTAGCAAGTGCTTTTTTCAATGAAGATTGGAAAACACTTAGATATGCATCAAAAGACAAGATACATGAAAGTGTAAGGATGAGAAATCTTAAAGAACTTTTTTTAGTAAGAGATATTGCTTTAGAAAATGGAGCTTTGATGAGCACTTTGAGTGGAAGTGGCTCAACTTTTTTTAACCTTACATATGATGATGATGCAGTAAAATTAAGGGATATTTTAGCAAAAAAGTTTCCTAAATTTAGAGTGGAAGTATATAATTTTAACAATATAGGATATAATATTATAAAAGACTAAGGAAGATTACTATAAGCTTACTATATACTCCCATTAGAATGTGCATTGGTTGCAGAAAAAGGTTGGCTCAAAAAGAGTTGTTTCGTCTCTCTTGTATAGAGGGTGAAGTTTGTAGATATATCGGTTATGGTAGGAGTTTCTATCTTTGCAGTAAATGTATAAATAATGGTGAAAAAAATATAAAAAAAGCTTTAAGTAAGGTTTGTAAAAAAGAGATAAAAATAAATAGTTTGGAGAAGATTTTAAATGGATAAAGTTCGTATAAGCGAGATAGCACAAGAACTAGGACTCACATCAAAAGAGGTATTAACTTATGCACATAAAGTGGATATAAAAGCTAAAGCGGCAAATAGTTCTGTAAGTGTTGAAGATGCAGAGATTTTGATGGAGTATATTATGTCAGGTAAAAAACCTGCTACTAAAATAGAAAAGAAAGAAGTAGTATCTGCCAAAAGTGAAAAAAGTGAGATTATAAAGAAAAAAAGTAAAGTAGAAGATAAAAAAGTTAGATCTCAGAAAAATAGTTCTAAAAAAAATGCTTCTAAGAAAGAAAGTGAAAATAAAGAGAGGATGAAAGATAAAAAAGAAAAGGAAAAAGAAAAAAAGACTACTCCTACTCTTGCAGAGTCATCTTTGAAAAAAAGAAGAGGACTTGTCATAGTAAAGAAAAAAAGAAAAGAGTCACCTAAAAAAGAGGAAGAAAGTGGTTTTAAAAAGCAAGAAATAGTTATGCCAGAAGCTATTCCGGGAGTTAAAAAAAAGAAAAAGGTTAAGAAAACTCCAGCAATATCTAAACAGGCTGATACTCAAAAATTGGATATTTTTGGAGGGGATATATCTTCTATTGAGATTATTCCTGAGGAGGAAATGGTAGTTTTACACGACTTTACAGTTAAAGATGAACCAAAGGTAGAATCTAAAAAGAAGCAAGTTGATGTAAATAAAGTAAGAACAGCTAGAAGTGCGAGTTTTATCCAACAAAGAGGTATAAGTAGAAAACCAACTAAAAAAAAGAAAAAGAAAAAAGAGGAAAGGACAGCGGTAGTAACAAGTGTGGAGATACCTGAAGAAATAAGGGTTTATGAGTTTGCAGAAAAATTAAACAGACCTATTAGTGATATCATAAAGGTTCTTTTTTCTCTTGGTATGATGGTTACTAAAAATGACTTTTTAGATAAAGATGCTATAGAGATTTTGGCAGAGGAGTTTGGAGTAGAGGTTACTACTATAAATCCTCTTGAAGAGTTCGATGCTGAAAAATTTTATAAAGGGGAAGGTAGTGATTTAGAGTTAAGACCTCCTGTTATAACTATTATGGGGCATGTTGACCATGGTAAAACTTCACTATTAGATAAGATACGAAGCACTCATGTAGCCACAAGAGAGCATGGTGGCATAACTCAACATATTGGTGCTTATATGGTTGAAAAAAATGGACAAGCTATAACATTTATAGATACTCCAGGGCATGCTGCATTTTCTGCTATGAGAGCAAGAGGAGCTAGTGTTACTGATATAGCTATCATAGTGGTTGCGGCAGATGATGGAGTAAAACCTCAAACAAAAGAGGCACTTGAACATGCTAAAGCAGCTAATGTTCCTTTTATAGTTGCTATAAATAAGATAGATAAACCTAGTGCAAATCCTGATTTTGCAAAGGCTGGACTTGCAGAACTTGGAGTGACTCCTGTTGATTGGGGTGGAGATATAGAGTTTGTAGAGGTTTCGGCTCACACTGGAGAGGGGATAGATGGGCTTTTAGAAAATATCCTTTTACAAGCAGAGCTTTTAGAGCTAAAAGCAAATAAAAATGCAAAGGCAAAGGCAACTATCATCGAGAGTTCTTTAGAAAAAGGAAGAGGTCCTGTTGGAACTGTTATTATGCAAAATGGAACTTTGAGGCTTGGTGATGTTGTGCTTTGTGGAACTGCTTATGGAAAAGTAAGAGCTATCATAGATGAAAATAAGAAAAATCTAAAAGAGTTATATCCTGGTCAACCAGGAGTTGTAGTAGGGCTAAATGAAGTTCCATCTACTGGAGAGACTCTTATCTCTATGGATAGTGAAAAAGAGGCTAAAGAGTTGGCGAAGAAAAAAGCTGAATACTTAAGACAAAAAGAGTTGTCAAAATCAACAAAAGTAACTATAGATGAACTTGGTGCGAAGATTGCAGAGGGTCAGATAAAATCACTTCCTGTTGTTTTGAAAGCCGATGTTGGTGGAACTTTAGAAGCTTTAAAATTATCTTTAGAAAAACTGAGAAATGATGAGGTAAAAGTAAATATCATCTCTAGTGGAGTAGGTGGTATCAGTGAAAGTGATATATCTTTGGCTGAGGCTAGTGAAAATTGTGTGATTTTTGGATTTAATGTAAGACCGACTGGTAGCATTAAGGAAAAGGCAAAAAAACTTGGAGTTAGGATAAGCACTTACAATGTCATATATGATTTGATAGATGATGTAAAATCACTTCTAAGCGGTATGTTGTCTCCTATACATAGAGAGGAACAACTAGGACAAGCAGAGGTTAGAGAGGTTTTCAATGTTCCAAAACTAGGACAAGTTGCAGGATGTATGGTAACAGATGGTGCCATACATAGAGGTGCTAGAGTTAGAGTTATAAGAGATGGAGTTGTTATCTTTGAGGGTGAGATATCATCACTAAAAAGATTTAAAGATGATGTTAAAGAGGTTGCTAAAGGTTATGAGTGTGGTATCGGTATTGTAGGATATAAAGATATAAAAGTTGGCGATTTCTTAGAAAGTTTTAAGATGGTGGAAGATAAAGCAACAATAGAGGTTGAAGAGTAGTGAATAAGAGTATCAAACTTTTAAGAACAGAGTCTATCTTAAGAGAACTTATACCAGAGGCCATAGCAACTTTAAATGATAAAAATATAAATAGTGTTACAGTTGTAGATGTAAAGTGTAGTCGCGGTAAGTATGATGCTGTGGTTTTTTTAGATCCTGCTTTTTATGATGAGAGTGAAAAGAGATATATCATCTCTCATCTAAAAAAAGCTGGAGGATATTTACAAAGCTATTGTAAACAGGCTGAAGGGTGGTATAGAGCTCCGAAGTTTACTTTTGAGTTTGACAAAACTTTATCTACTCAAAATAAAATAGATGAATTGTTTAAAAAGATAGATAAAGAGTTACACAAAAATGGACAATAAAACTTTAAAAAATCTTTTAAAAGAGTGTGGAGTATCGCTATATGATACTGAGATAGTGACTGAAAACGGGCATAAAATATATAGGGTATATATCACTAGTAGGGATGGTATAACTTTAGACAAATGCACAGAGGTTACGAGGATACTCTCTCCTATATTTGATCTTGAGCCACCAGTTAGTGGGGAGTATTTTTTAGAGATTAGTTCTCCGGGGATTGAGAGAAAACTTACAGAGCCAGTTCATTTTGCAAATTCTGTTGGAGAGTTAGTAAAGATAAAACATAGTGAGCTTGGTAAGTTAAAAGGTGAGATAGTCTCTTGTGATAGCAATGGAATTACTATCAAGGATAGTTCTAGCAAAAGGGAAAAAAAGTTGGCTTTTGGAGATATACTTCAAGCAAAAACTTACTATATATGGTAATATGGTAAAATATGGTAGATGAAGTTTTTATGCAAAAAGCACTACAGAGTGCCTGGAATTATCAAGGTTTAACATATCCAAATCCTCCAGTTGGAGCGGTTATAGTTGATAAAGAACAAAACATCATAAGTATTGGGGTTCATAAAAAAGCGGGTGGGTTTCATGCAGAGCTTGATGCAGTTTATAAGGCTTTGCTTTTTTATAAAAAAGATGTTATAAGAAGTGAAGCTTTTACCACACATAAGTTTATAAGGGAAAACTATTCGAACTTTTTTAAAGAGCATACTATCTATGTAACACTTGAGCCTTGTAATCACTATGGAAAAACTCCTCCTTGCTCTTTACTTTTAAAAGATATGGGGTTTAAAAGGGTTGTTATATCTACTTTGGATGTAAACAAAGAGGCAAGTGGTGGAGTAGAGTTTTTAAAAGATAGTATGGATGTTAAAGTTGGGGTTTTAGAAGATGAGGGAAAGAAGCTTTTAAGACTTTTTGAGATATGGCAAAAAAAGAAATCGTTTATCTTTTTTAAAGTGGCAGTTAGTAAAAACAGTGTCTATACTGGAGGGGTTATAAGTTCAAAAACTTCAAGAGAGTTGGTGCATAAAATAAGAGAAGTTTGCGATTTGTTAGTTATAGGTGGAGAGAGTGTTAGGGTTGATAGACCGACTTTGGATACAAGACTAGCTAGTGGGAAAAATCCTCCCGATATTTTGATACTTTCTAAAAAAGATGATTTTGATAGAGATATACCTCTTTTTAGTGTTGAGGGAAGAGAGGTTTTTATAGATGGTAGTTTTGATATCTTAAAAAGATATAACTACATAATAGTAGAGGGTGGAGAAAATCTATACAACTATGTAAAAGAGATGATAGATGCTATGATGATTTTTCAAAGTGCTTTAGAAAGGGAGGGAAGGGCTTTTGAGTTTGGAAAAGAGTTTAAAAGGTTAAAAAAATTTAATTATTTTGATGATACAATAGAGTGGAAAGTTAAGGAGTAGTTATGAGGTTTGTGTTAGTTAGTTTGGTTTTGATATACTCTTTAGTCTTAAGTGGTTGCATATCAAAAGTGGAGAATATTTTTACATATACAAAAAGGGCAACTCCTCAGAATATGACTGTGGGTAGAATAAAGAGAGATGCTCCTATTATTAAGGAACCTAAAAAAGAGGCTAATGTAAAAAAGAAAGTTAGGTATGAAAATCTAAATGATAAGTATCAAAAAGGGTTTGAAATGGTTGGTTATATAGTAGCAATATATAAAGATCCTGAGTTTAGAGATCTTTATCTTTATACTTTTACCGATGCTTTAAAGACAGAAAAAATACAGTTTTATTCAAAGAAAAGATTGAATTATAGAAGCAATGTATTGATTAGGGTTTATATAAAAGATAACTTTTTAATAAAGGCTCAGAGATATAGAAGTGTTATCGGAAAAAGAAAAAGGAGTTTGATAGATAGTGCAAAGGAGTATTTTATAAGGTTTTAAATGGTGAAAACTATACAAATAATAATTGTTATCTTTTTATTAGCTCAATTTATAAGGCCACGAAAAGTTCCTTGTATCGTAGATAAAAAAAAGACACTTTGTTCTCCAAAAAATGTTGAAAAGATTTTAATCAAAGCTTGTTATGATTGCCATAGTGATAGAGTTAGATATCCCTGGTATTTTGAGATTGCACCATTATCTTGGACTATGGCTCATCATATAAAAGAGGGTAGAAAAGCTTTAAATTTTTCAAAATGGAGTGATATACCAAAAGATATAAAGTTAAAAAGACTTGATAGAGCTATTCATACAGTTGGTATAGGGATGATGCCACTTCCATCTTATAAATGGATACATAAAGATGCTGTGTTAACTAAGGCTGAGAAGCAAACTTTGCAAAAGTATTTTGAGTTTCTAAAGCGAACTCTAAAATAGCTCTGTTTTTATGCTTTTTAGCTCCTTTAGTTATGATTTTCTATTTCGTGGCGGACTTTGTTATCTAGAAAGTGTTTTAAAGCACTTTTTATAGCTCTTTGAACAAGTTTTGCACATCTGAAAGTTGGTATGGTAACTAAAACTCTTACTTTTTCTTACCTGCTACCTTTTCAAAATATAGATAGATAGCTCCTATCATTGTGATTAAAACTACAGGATATATCCACGGATTTTGTTTTATGTATGATGCTACTTTTATGATATACTCACTACTTTGATAACTTATATATCCAAAAAATGCAACAAATATAGCCGAAGCAAAGATATTTAGGATACCAAACTTCACAAAACTATATTTGCTAAATCCCATAGCAATAGGAACTAAAGTTTTTACTCCATAGATAAACTTTTGCATAAATATAACAAAATCACCATATTTTTTGATTAAAAGATTGGATAGAGCAAACTTTCTTCTATGATTTTTCATATATGATTGTATAAACTCTTTGTTATATCTTGCCACATAAAAAAGTCCCATATCCCCTATATAGTTTGAAATAAATACAACTATCATTGATGTTAGCATATCCATTTTACCCATATATGAGAGGGTTGATGCTGCGATTATTCCGAAAAATCCACCACCCAAAGAGTAGATAAAAAGTGCAATATATCCGTAAGTAGAAAGTGAATTTAGTATATCTTCCAACTGTGAAGCCTTTAGTTTTTGTTAAAATTTTAAATACGATATGCTATCAGATTTGGGTTTAAAAAGTTGTGAATTATGTTATAATTGTAGTAAAAGGAGGGATGTATGCAAGATGGTGTTTTACTAAAAATAGTAAAAGAGGCTATAGAAGAGGAGCTATATGGTAAAAGTATGGATAGAGGGTTTTACTATAATCTTTATCCTAAACTAAAAGAAAAAGTTGCTACTTTTGTAACTATAAACAAAAGAGGAAGCTTAAGAGGTTGTATTGGTTCACTTGTTGCTCATCGTTCATTTTTAGAGGATTTGATAGAAAATGCAAAATCGGCAGCTTTTAAAGACCCTAGATTTGTTCCTTTAAGTAAGCAGGAGTATGAGAGTGGTGAACTTGATATTGAGATTTCTATCTTAACTTGCCCACGACCTTTGGAGTATAGTGATATAGAGGATTTAAAGTCAAAAATAAGAGTTGGAGTAGATGGAGTTATACTTACTCTAAATGGTTTTAGAGCAACTTTTTTACCTCAAGTTTGGGAGCAGTTGCCTACTTTTGAGAGTTTTTTTGCTCATCTTTGTTTAAAAGCCGGACTTGGTAGAGAGTGTTTAAAAGAGTATCCAAAGATAGAGGTATATGAAGTGGAGAAAGTAAAGTAGTTGTTAGTTGTTAGTTGTTAGTTGTTAAGAAGTGGAGGATTGAAAATGGAGGATTTTGATAGAGTTGTGTGTCGTTTGTGTTCTCACTACTGCAGGTTGAAAGAGGGGCAGGTTGGGATTTGTGGGGTAAATAAAAATGTTGATGGTAAGATAAAAAACTTAGTTTATGGAAAAGTTGCCGCTATAAATATTGATCCGATAGAAAAAAAGCCTCTTTATCACTTTTTGCCTACCTCAAAGAGTCTGTCTTTTGGGACTGTTGGATGTAACTTTAAGTGTCCGTTTTGTCAAAATTGGGGGATTTCTCAAGAGAAAAATATAGAGGCGAAGTCAAAAGACTATACTTCGTTTCAGTTAGTGAGTATTGCAAAACATTATAAGTGTGCATCTATTTCATATACTTACAATGAGCCATCTATTTTTTATCCTTTTATAAAAGATACTGCACTCTTAGCAAGGCAAAGTGGTATCAAAAATGTTTTTGTTACAAATGGTTTTGAATCAAAAGAGGTTGTAGAGGATATGGCTGGAATTGTAAATGCAGCAAATGTTGATATAAAGAGTTTTCAAAGCGACTACTATAAAAAAGAGCTTGGAGGAAAACTTGAAGTTGTTTTGGAAAATATAAAAAGGATGAAAGAACTTGGTATCTGGGTAGAGGTTACAACTCTTATCATTCCTACAAAAAATAGTTCTTCAGATGAGTTAAGAGAGATAGCAAAGTTTATAGCAAGTGTTGATAAAGCTATGCCGTGGCATTTGAGTGCTTTTCATCCAGATTATAAAGAACAAAATCTGCCGAAAACTTCACTTGATATGCTTTTAAATGGTTACAACATAGCAAAAGAGGAGGATTTAGAGTTTGTCTATCTTGGAAATATAGGTTTTGAAAATGATACTTTATGCCCAAAATGTGGTGAAGTTTTGATAGAAAGAAGAGGATTTGGTGCTAAGATAGTAGGACTTGAAAAAAACAGATGCAAAAAGTGTCAAAGAGTTTTGGAGGGAGTTTATGAGTAAAAGAGTTATGAGTGTAGCAGGAAGTTTTTATCCTTTTAGTTGTAGTGAGGTGGAGAGATATTTTAAAAACTTTGAAAAAATAGTTAGTTTAGAAAAAAAGGATGCAAAGGCTATCATAGTCCCTCACGCAGGTTATATATATAGTGGTTGGACAGCTAGTTTAGCCTATCGAAGTGTGAATATATCTAACAAAAAGAGAGTTGTCGTGATAGGTCCGTCACATAGGGTTTATCTTGAGGGAGTCAGTATCTCTTTGTTTGATGAGTATGAAACTCCTTGTGGGGCTTTAAGGATAGATAGTGAATATGCAAAAAAGCTTTTTAATGGTTATACCTTTGCATCTTTTTTCCCTGATGCTCATAAAGAGCATTCTACAGAGACTCAGATGCCTTTTGTAAAAAAATATTTCGATGGGGTGGAAGTTGTTGAGATAGTTTATGGAAGGATAGATTTTAAACTTTTGGCATTTATGGTTGAAGAGATAGTTAAAGATGAAGAAAATCTTTTGGTCATAAGCACTGATCTTAGTCACTTTTATGATCTTCAAAAAGCAAAACAACTTGATAGTATCTGTCTAAATGCAATAGTCAAAAAAGATCTTAAGCTATTTGATAAAGGTTGTGAAGCTTGTGGAATAGTTGGTGTAAAAGCTTTGATAAGTGTTGCAAAAAAGAAGAGTTTAAATGTAGAGTTTTTAGACTATCGAACAAGTTATGATGTAACTAAAGATGATAAAAGTGTAGTTGGATATAGCAGTTTTTTACTCTTTTGAACTACTTAATGTATCTTTTAGCATTTTTAAAAAATCTTTTCTTCTTACTTCTATAGCACCCATACTTTTTAAATGTGAAGTAGGTATTTGACAATCGATAAATCTATATCCATTTTTTTCACAAAACTTACAAAGTGCTACTAAAGCAACTTTTGAAGCATCGCTTCTTTTTGAAAACATACTCTCTCCACAAAAAACATTACCAAGGTCAACTCCATAAAGTCCACCTACTAACTCTTTCTCAAAATAAGTTTCAAAACTTATTATAAGTTTGTTTTCATATAACTTTTTATAAGCATCTATGATATCATCAAATATCCAACTACTCTCGCCATTTTTAACTCTAACATCTCTACAGTTTTTTATAACCTCTTCGAAATTAGTGTTTATCTTTACTTCATATTTTTTTATGGATTTTTTTAGTGATTTTGAGATTTTTATATCTTTTGGATAGAGGATGAGTCTAGGATCTGGTGACCACCAAAGTATGGGGTCATCTTTGTTAAACCAAGGGAAAATCCCTTGAAAATAAGCACTCATAATTCGCTTAGGATTTAAATCTCCTCCCCAAGCTACCAAACCCTCTTTAGTAGCTTTGTTTGGATCTGGAAAAATATACGAATTTTTAGTTAGTTTCGGTATCAAGCTCTTTTATCGCTTTATATTCGAAAGTTATCTTATTATCTTTATTTATATCAATAAAAACCTCTCCACCACCACTTAGTTTTCCAAATAGTATTTCATCAGTTAGTGGAGTTTTTATCTCTTCACTTATCACTCTTGCCATAACTCTAGCCCCTAAAGCTTCGTCGAAACCTTTATGTGCTAGGTATTTTTTAGCCTCAAGTGTTGCTACCAATTTCACATCTTTATCTTTTAGCTGTTCTTCCAACTCTCCTAAAAGTTTATCAACTATACCTATCATAATAGGCTCACTTAGAGGTTTAAAGTGGATTATAGCATCAAGTCTATTTCTAAACTCTGGTGCAAAAAAGTCCGCTATAGCTGAGTTTGTTTTATATGTATCACTCCTATGAAAACCAACTTGCGGAGCTGCTTGCACCCCAAGATTTGAAGTTAAAATAATAATAACATTTCTAAAATCTGTCTTTGAGCCATTGTTATCTGTTAAAGTTGCACTATCCATTACTTGTAAAAGGATATTTAACATATCCGGATGAGCTTTTTCTACCTCATCGATAAGTAAAACAGAATATGGATGTTTTCTAATAGCCTCTGTTAAGAGTCCGCCCTCTTCATATCCAACATATCCTGGAGGTGCACCCACTAGTTTTGATACGGAATGTTTTTCCATATACTCACTCATATCAAACCTCTCAAAATGAACACCAAGATTTTGAGCCAACTGTTTTGCAACTTCTGTCTTTCCAACTCCAGTAGGTCCTGCAAATAAGAAACTTCCGATAGGAGCATTTGGTTTACCAAGTCCTGCACGAGACTTTTTGATAGCTTTTACTAAAACATCTATTGCTTCATCTTGTCCAAAAACTTTTGATTTTAACTTCTGCTCTAGTGTTTTTAGGATACTCATATCATCTTGACTTATTTGACGACTAGGGATATTTGCTATCTTAGCAACCACATTTTCTATCTCTTTTATAGTTACAATCCTCTTTTTAACTTTAGAAATATGGTAAGCTGCTCCAACCTCATCTAAAAGATCTATCGCACTATCTGGTAAAAATCTATCATTTATATATCTTTTTGCAAGTTCCACAGAGCCTCTTAAAGCTTCATCTTCATACTTTATCTTGTGGTGTGCTTCATATTTTTCTTTAAGTCCCCTAACTATCTTATAACTATCTTCTAAAGTTGGCTCATCAACATCAACTTTTGCAAATCTTCTACTAAGAGCTTTATCCTTATTAAAGAAACTCCTAAATTCACTATATGTAGTAGCCCCTATACATCTTAATTTTCCGGTTGCAAGTGCCGGTTTTATGAGATTTGATAGATCCATACTTCCACCACTTGTACTTCCAGCTCCAACTATAGTATGTATCTCATCTATAAAAAGTATAGCATTTTTAAGCTCTTCTAACTCCTTTAAAATAGCCTTCAACCTCTTTTCAAAATCCCCTCTATATTTAGTTCCTGAAACCAAACTTCCTATATCGAGTGAAAATATAGTTGCTTTTGCTAAGATTTGCGGAGTCTCTTTGTTTATAATCTTAAGTGCAAGTCCCTCAACGATAGCAGTTTTACCAACTCCGGGTTCTCCAACTATCAAAGGATTGTTTTTCTTTCTACGACAAAGGACTTGCATTACTCTTTCGAGTTCTTTTTCTCTTCCTATAACAGGATCTATCTTGCCCTTTAAAGCAAGTTCGTTAAGATTTATCGTATAGTTTTTTAGTTCACTATCCTCTTTTAGAGTTAAAATAGATTCTTCCTGATGTTTTTTTTGAGTGATCTCCTCTATAACTAAAAATTTTGAAATACCTTGTTGTTTTAAAAGATATACACTATAACTTCTCTCCTCCTCAAATATAGCAACAAGTAGATCCTCTATCTGAGCCTGTTTTTTATCAGCACCCTTTACACTAGCTATCATAGAGTCTATAACTCTAGCAAGTGCAACCGTCTCAAATGGATCATAACGGCTTCCTTCTGGAAGAGGTTTAAAAACTGACTTTAAATGAGTCTTTATTCTATCATATAAAAAGTTTGTGTCTGCACCACATTTTTTTAGTATAGCTATCGCTTCTTCTGTTTGCAAAAGTGAAAAAAATACATGCTCGATTGTTACATACTCGTGACGACTTTTTTTTGCAAACTCCAATGCATCGTTTAATACCGAATTTAACTGCTTATTTAACATATTGTTAATCTTCCTCCATTATTGCTTTTAAAGGATAATCGTTTTCCCTAGCCCTTTTAGTAACTATGGAAATCTTAGTTTCAGCTATTTCATATGTATAGATTCCACAAATAGCCCTTCCATTTTTATGTATATCTAACATAAGATTTATAGCTTGATCTAATGGATGCTTAAAAACATCCATCAAAATATCGACTACAAAATCCATACTCGTATAATCGTCATTTAGTAAAAAAACTTTATACTTTTTAAGATAATCTAACTCATTAAGCTCTTCAACACTTAACTCTTCGCCAAACCTTTCTTTCAAGTTTAACCCTTTATTGACACTTTATAAACAATATTATACACAAATCTTTAAACAAAAGTGTAAATAATCTTTAAATATGTAAAAATTTTTACTCAAAGATGTAATTTGGTAATATTACCTTTATGAAAAATATATTTATAACTGCAACGAACACAAATGTAGGAAAAACATATACAACTATCAAGTTAGCAAAGGCTCTACTAAAAAAGGATTATAAAGTAGGAGTTTTTAAACCTATAGAAACAGGTGTTGTAAATGATAAACCTCTTGATGGGATAAAACTTTTAAAAGCTTCAAAAAACAAAGACATAACTTTAGATGATGTAGTTCCTCTTAAGTTTACTCTCCCAGCCTCACCATATGTTGCAAAAAAAAAGAAAAAAATAGACTTTGAAAAAATAATAAATTCTTATGAAAAGATAAAATTAAACTCTGACATAGTTTTGGTTGAAGGAGTGGGAGGACTTTTGGTTCCTGTTGAAAAAAACTTTTTTATGATAGATTTTATAAATTTTCTAAACATAGATAAAACTATACTTGTAACTTCAAATAATTTAGGAAGTATAAATGATACACTTTTGAGTATAAATCTTTTAGAACAAAGAGATATAGACTTTATATGGATTGTAAATGAGTATAAGGAGAGTAGAGAAAATTTTGAAAAAATTACCCTACCTTTTTATAAGGAGGTTTTATATGTAGATGAAATAGATAATTTTATTGAAAAAATTGTAAGCACCAAGTAACCCCACCCCTTAATATTATCCATTTTAACATTCCAAGGAAGTAGTGCACCAATCTCTTTTTTTTATGCTTTGAGCTTCGAAAACTCTGCTAAAATATAGGCATAGTAATTCCTTCATCTATCTCTTGTGTAGTCATTTCTTTGTTATACCCTATAATAAGTGATTTGTAGAAGTCTTTTTGGGTTTTTTTGAAAAAATTTTAGTTGTTTTAGGGCAGGTTATTTTGTGGTTACAATTTTTGTTCCTTTTGTTAAGTCTGTTTTTCTGCTTGGTATTACTAAAAAACTTTTAATATCCTATCTATCCTAAATATATTTTTATCATTTTCATATAGATATAAAAGTCTTAAATTATGAGCTTTAAGTATATTATCTACGATGTATAGTCCTAAACCAAAGCCATTTTTTGTTTTTCCATTTTCTTGAGTAAATGGTTCTGTATAGTAAGACAAATCCTCTTTTAAAGGTTCACCAAGTGAGTAAAAAGAGATATGGTTTTCAAAGACTACTATTTTTACAAAGTCATTTTTAGAATATTTTATACCATTGTCAAGAAGATTTTTTACTGCGAGTGCAAAAAGTTTTCTATCTACTTTTATATCATAGTTCTCTTTTATAGTTACTTCATAGTTTTCCTTTTTTACCATAGCTATATTTATAGCTTCATCTATGACTTCTTTTACAGAGACTATCTCTTTTTTTATAAAGGAGTTATCAACTGTTATTTGCTCAATTTGGATAAATTCATTTAGTAAGCTTTCTAACTTTTCAAAAACAGAGATGAGTCTTTGTTTTTGCTTTCCCTCCTCTACCATTTCAGCAGTTATTCTTCCTTTTGTTATTGGGGTCTTTAACTCATGCATAATGTTTCGTAAAAAAAGTTTCCTTGAGTTGTTTAACTTTTTTATCTCTTTTACTGCATGTGAAAATGCTTGTCCAACTTCTGCTATCTCATCATCAGTTTTTAAGTTTAACTCTATGTCGAGATTTCCGCTTGCAAACTTATCTATCTCTTTTTTTATCTTTTTTATAGGTTTTATCTTTCGTATCGTCCAGATATATGCTCCTAAAAGTAACAGTAAAATACTACCAAATATAATCCTTATGGTTAAGATTTGATTTCTATATGGAACAAAACCTTTATCAAAAAGCAAAACAGCCTTTTTAGTAGCTGATTCTATCAAAAGATAGTTATTTTTTTTATAGTATATGATACTACTTCTACCTATCCTAGCACTGATAGTTTGTAAAATCTCTCCATGTTTTAAAACATCTTTTATAGTCTTATCATCTTTGATGACTTTCATTTTGTATATTTTAAGATCTTTTTCAAATTTTTTATCAACAGGGGAGTTTAAAAGTTTTATCAAACTTACACGAGATACTATGGAGTATCTTCCATTTAACTCTTGAGTATATTTTTGTTTATCATACTTTATCATAGAAAAGTAAGCGATGATAACTCCAAGAGCTGCTACAAAAAATATGATAGTTATACTAACAAAGATAGAGGATTTTTTCATTGAACCAGTTTATATCCTATACCGCGAACAGAGTGTATATATTTTGGAGATTTTGGATTGTCTCTTATTTTTTGTCTTATTCTTCCTACTATAACATCTATACTTTTGTTTGTGCTATCTTCACTGATGGCATCGACATTGTAGATAAGTTCATCTCTTGAGATGACTCCACCCTCTTTTTTAAGCATATATTTTAAGATGCCAAGTTCTGCTTTTGTTAAGTTTAACTCCTCTCCTTTTAAAAATATCAAAGATTTCTTTTCATCATAAACTATGTCTTTTTCTTTTCTATCTTTTGGATAAAGTTTCTTTTTATCAGGTTTTCTTCTAAGAAGAGATTTAATTCTAGCTTGTAGTTCTCTTGGATCATATGGTTTTGGCATATAGTCATCTGCTCCAAACTCCAAAGCATTTACTTTATCATCTATATCGTGACGAGCTGAAGATATGATGATAGGTATGTCATATCTTTTTCTTATATCTTTACAAACCTCTAGTCCGTCAAGTCCGGGCAGGGTTAAATCTAAAATAACTAAGTCATACTCGCTATTTGATAGCGTAGGAACACCCAAAAAAGGATCATCTATAGTCTCTACATCTATATCAAATTGTTCTAAATACTCTGTTAAAATCTCTGCTAACTCTAAGTCATCTTCTATCATTAAAATCTTTATCATCTCCAATCTAACCTCTTATCTTATATAGTAAAATCTCTTTGGTTCTATAAGTGTTGTATTTACTTGAAAAAGTTGTCCATTTCTCTCAAAAGTTATACTTATAGTATCTCCAACTTGATATAGAGCCATTTTATTTTCAAAGTCTGAAATATTTTTTATATCATCTCCATTTATTCCAACTATCAAATCACCCCTTTTAAGTCCACAGTTATATGCAGGAAAACCTACTTGAATATCTATTATAACGATGCCATGTTTACTTCTATAAAATTGTTTGTATTGATTTGTCAAATCACTAACACTGATACCTAGCATTCCTCTTTTTATCTGTCCATATTTTATGAGCTTTGAAGCAATAGTTTTTACCATATTTGATGGAATAGTAAATCCTATACCATTATTTCCACCACTTTTTGAATATATGGCACTGTTTATCCCTATCAAAGCACCCCTACTATCAACCAAAGCTCCACCACTATTTCCTGGATTTATCGAAGCATCGGTTTGTATAAAGTTTTCATACTTGTTTATACCTATTTTAGTTTTATTTAGTGCAGAGATGATACCCATACTTACACTTTCTCCAAGTCCAAAAGGGTTTCCTATTGCAAAAACTACATCTCCGACTTTTAATTTTTTAGAGTTTGCAAACTTAGCATAGGGAAGATTTTTACCATCTATCTTTATAACAGCTATATCAGTCTCTTTGTCACTACCTATAAGCACAGCCTTGTAAGTTTTTTGACTATCTTCTAAAGTTACATATATATCATCTGCTCCCTCTATAACATGTTGATTTGTTATAATATAACCACTTTTTGTAACAATAACTCCTGAACCTAAAGCATAAGTCTTTTTTTTAGTTTTGTATCTTGGGGTGATACCGTAAAGTTCTCTTAACATAAACTCTTCTAAAGTTATAGCAACTGGAACTCTTTTTGTTGTAGCGATATTTACAACAGCTTTTTTTACACTCTTTAATCTATCATAGTAAGATAGCACCTCATACTTTGAGTTAGGAGTAACTCTCTTTGTAACAGTAGGAAAGTCTTGAAATGTTTTAGCACCTAAAATAGTTGTTAAAATTGTTATATAGATAATCGTTTTCATATACTTATATTAGTAAATCAATATTAACCGTGAGTAAATAATAGTAATTTTTACTAAAATATAACAAAATGAAATATTATCAACTATTTTAAATTTTTTGAATAATATCAAACACGATGATGTTAAGTTTTGTTTGTAATTTTCTATGATGTTCCTATAAAAAATGATAAAATTAGACTTTAGTAAAAAAAAAGAAAGTGAGATTGAAAAGATGAGTAGAAAACGAACAATTATTATGATGTTGCTAATAATTGCAGTGGTGTTGAAAGTATGTTACCAAGCCTTGCCGTAAAGCCCTCGGCTTTAGAGCCGTAGGGATATAAGGCAATAGAAAATTTGGTGGAATTTATCTCCCTTGAGAATTTTCTAATAATATTTGTATTATATTTCAAAATATGTTATAACTATTTTGTAGAGTTGGGGCATCAACTCTGGCAGGAGAAGTTGTAGGAGCTATATTGGTAGCCTGACTTTGTTGATAGCTGAATCCATCCACCTATTGCAGGGGAAAGAATCCCCTTGCTTTAGCTATGGGGGAGTGTGTCAATTTTAGATATAAGAGGACAATATGAATGATTTAAAACATGTAGCTATTATTATGGATGGAAATGGTAGATGGGCTAAAAGGAAGGGTTTTTTTAAGAGGATAAAAGGGCATGAAGAGGGAGCTAAGAGAGTTAGGGAGCTAACTATACATGCATCAAATATTGGATTAAAATATCTAACTTTATATGCTTTTAGCACCGAAAATTGGAAAAGAAGTAAAGAGGAGGTAAACTTTTTATTTTCTTTGATGCAGAGCTATTTAGAAAATGAACTGCCACTATTTTTGGATAATAAAGTTAGGTTTGAGACTATCGGGGATATAGAAGCTCTTCCAAAATCTTTACAAGAGAGGATATCTTTTACAAAAGAGAAGACTAAAGATTTTGACGGGCTTACCCAAGTTTTAGCAGTAAACTATGGAAGTAAAAATGAGATAATTCGAGCTGTAAATAAGGCGGTAGAAAGTGGGGAAAAACAGAGTGAAAAGAGCTTTTTAAAACTTTTAGATACTGCTGGTTTTGATGAGGTCGATATACTTATAAGAACGGGTGGTGATGTTAGGATGAGTAACTTTTTGCTTTGGCAATGTGCTTATGCGGAAATGTTTTTTGTTGATACTTTGTGGCCTGATTTTACAACGGATGAGTTTGATAAGATAGTGCAAAGGTATAAAAATATAGAGAGAAGGTTTGGTAGTGCTTAATTTTTATGAGTTTGGAGTTGTTACTCTTTTTGGGCTTTTGATAGGTTCTTTTTTAAATGTTTTGATTATAAGGATACCTAAGGGAGAGAGTGTTGTTTTTCCATCATCTCACTGTGTAAAGTGTGGAAAAAACTTAAAGTGGTATCATAATATCCCTATTTTTTCTTGGATTTTTCTTGGTGGTAAGTGTGCATATTGTAAAGAGAAGATTTCTTTGCAGTATCCTTTGATAGAGTTTTCAACCGCTTTGCTTTTTGGTGTTAGTTATATAAAAACCGGAGATTTAGTTTTTGGGTTTATTGTTGGTGGAGTTTTTGCATTTTTACTGGCTTTATCTATGATAGATTTTAGGTATTTGGAAGTTCCCGATAGTTTGAATCTTTTAGCACTAACCCTATCTTTTGCATCAAGTGCTGATTTGATAGGAAACTTTACAAATGCTCTTTTATTTGCTGGTGGATTTTCATTTTTGAGATTTTATGTTTCATATCTTACAAAAAAAGAGGCTATGGGTGAAGCAGATATTATGATAGCTGGAACTATTGGAGCTATGGTTGGAGTAAAGCTTGGTCTTGTAGCTATCTTTTTATCAGCTTTTTTAGCACTTCCTGTTTTTTTAGTAGCAGGAAAAAAGGATATGGAGGTTCCTTTTATACCATTTTTAGCTTTGGCACTTTTGATAGTTTATATCTTTGGTGATTTTTTTCAAAATCTTTTAGTGATGTTGTATGGGTAAGATATATAGATATCTTCTAGGAGATTTCTTTAAAACTTTTATAACTTATTTTTTGATACTCTTTTTTTTAGTTTCTATTGTCTATTTTGTTCGTATTGCTGGATATACAGCTGTTATGAGTATGAGTTTTAGTGATATATTTGCTATATATTTTTACTATGTTCCTCAAATAATTATCTATACATTTCCTTTGACATACTTTATAGCTATGGTTATCTCTTTATATAACTTTTCAAAAGATGGTGAAATGTTAGTCTTATTTTCACTTGGGAAATCTCCAAAGAGTGTTATAAACTTATATCTTCTGCTTTCTTTTATCATATCTATATCTTTGATAGTAAACTCTCTTATTCTAATGCCACTATCTGAACAAGCTAGTCATAACTTTTTAAAGATAAAAAAAGTTGAGTCAAAGATAAATGTAAAGTCAAGTGAAATTGGACAAAAGGTAGGTAATTGGCATATCTTTACTAAAAGAGCGGATGATTTTGTTTATAATGATTTGGTTTTGTTTTCTGCTAACTATAAAAATAAGGAACAGTTGATACTTTCAAAATCGGCAAAATTTGACTCCTTTGGTGATAGTATAAGTCTGACTTTAAGAGATGGAGTGCATTATATGATAGGCAATGATCGTATAGTTCAAACAAATTTTGAAACTTTAAAACTGACAAATGCTATTTATAAAGATAAGCTGGACAATAAAACTATTTTAGAGTATTGGCTTGATGCTAAAACTGATAAATATCGTTCAAGATGGCTTACTATATATATGCTTTTATCACTTTTTCCTTTACTTAGTCTCTTTTTAGCTTTTTCGGTAGGTATTATAAATACAAGAGTTCAAAGAAGAGTTGTCTCTTTTTGGATGGCTTTGGTTGTTATTGTTTATTATGGATTTACCTTTAAGATTGCAGAGATTTCACCACTTTATGGAGGAGTTGGTTTTTTAACTATATTTTTGCTTGTTAGTTTTTTGGTAGTTAGAAAGATGATATTAAAAAGGTATTGATTTTGCAAAAGTTAAAAATAGTTTTAAGTTATGATGGAAGTCGTTTTGACGGTTTTGCGGTTCAAAAAGCAAAAGCAAATACCGTTTCAAACAAACTTTATGAAGTTTTTAAAAGTATAGGGATTTTTTCAAAGTTCAATGCATCGGGAAGAACTGATAAAGGAGTTCATGCCTTTTTTCAAGTGATAGATATAGATGTGCCTTTGTTTTGGGATGATTTTAAAAAGTTAAAGAGTGAGTTGAACAAAAAGTTAAAGCCTGATATCTATATAAAAAGGATAGAGAGAGTTGATGATACTTTTCACTCAAGATATAGTGCAAAAAGAAGAGTTTATCGCTATATAGTATCTTTTAAAAAATCAAATCCTTTTGAAGCAAGATATGTAACTTTTTTAGAGAAAAAACTGGATAAAAAACTTATGCAAGAGGCTATAAAGAAGTTTGAAGGAGTTCATAACTTTGAAGCTTTTAAAAAGAGTAAGGGTGGAATTACAAACTATGTAAGGGAGATATTTAAAGCTAGATATTATGAGTATAGGGAGTATGGAGTATTTTACTTTGAAGCAAATGGTTTTTTAAGAAGTCAGATAAGACTGATGGTAGATTTTTTACTAAAGATAGATAGTGGTAAGTTGAGTATAGAAAACTTGAAAATTCAACTAGAAAATAAAAAAAATTTTAGTAGAACTTTAGCTGAGCCTTATGGGTTGTATCTGTCTAAGGTGATATTTTAGAGTTTAACTATGCAAACAGTTGTATTAGGATTGTTAATTTCTCTAACTATTTCTTTATATTCAAAAAACTTAACTTTTTATAAGGTAAAATCGATATATTTTGACAAAAATCAAACCTATATGATAAAGGCTGATTATTGTATAAAAAATTTTGATAAGATAAATATCCTCTCTTTTTTAGCAAATAAAAAGAGATTTATGTTAAATCACAACTATTTTAAAGATGGAGTTTTTATAACTAAACAAGCAAAATTATCATTTTTAGTTGCATATAGATTGGAAGGTAAAATATATCTTTTTAATGTAGTAGGTAAAATAAAAAGATATAGAGTAAAAGCAAAAGAGATAGTGTATAACTTTTCTACTTTTAAACTTAAAAAGTGTGAGATAACTCTAAAAAATAGAATAAGAAAGAAAAGGGTTTTTATTATTGATTGACTATTTTTTAAATATCCAATATCCGACATCTGGGGATATAGTAATATCTTCCAAATAACTACAATACCAACTTTTATCATAATAATACCAAACTAAATATTTTTTGTTAAAAAGTATAGTTTCCTCCGTAGGATTACCTGTTAAGTTCCAACCACTATTAAAAAAAAGATTTTCTTGTTTATGAGATTTTAAACTATTAAATACTATATTTTGCTCAGTATCGCTATGTAACCAAAAGCCACTATTAGCTTCTATCCTTGATATAAGATTAAATTTGTCTTTGCAAATTTTATTAACTTTATCATCTCCTCTACAAGACCATATACCATCTTGGTATAACCAAAAAATACCTTTTATACTACTTAAAGTAGCTTCATCTAGTGTATTATTTGATAAATAAATATGCCAACCCTTTTGTATATTTATACTATCTTTATAACTAGTAGATAAAACTTTACCCTTTCCAACTAAAAAATCTTCATATAAATTTTTTGGTTTAAAACCATTTATAAAATAAGTTTTATCATCTTTAGCACAATATGCACCACCAAAAAATATATAATTATTTGAGCTATTTTGACATTTATTGATATCTAAAGTCTTATAAAATTGGTAAAAAAGTTTATATAT